>JBJTYJ010000048.1:0-2119 GCA_046082705.1 Actinomycetota bacterium
GACTGCAAGGTTCATGAGAACCGCATCGAGCACTTCCCCGCCGACGTTGTCGTAGAACACGTCGACACCATTGGGCGCAAGCGCAGAAAGCTGGCCCGATACGTCGCCGGCCTTGTAGTCGACTGCCGCATCGAAGCCGAGTTCGTCGACGAGGAACCGACACTTGTCCTTGCCGCCGGCGATACCGATCACCCGACCCGCACCCAGGAGCTTGGCAACCTGGCCAGCCAGCGAGCCCACGGCTCCGGCAGCGCCCGACACAACGACCGTCTCGCCACCGGAAATCTTCGCCACGTATTTCATACCGACGTACGAAGTCAGACCCGTCGCGATGCTCAGCGCCCCGAGGAATGCCGTCGGCGACCCGAGCCGAGTGTCAACTTTTCCGCACATCGCTGCCGGCAGGACTGCGTATTCCTGGGAGCACATGGGTCCGGTCACGATGTCACCCACCGCAAACGCCGGGTCCGCGCTGTCAACGACCGTCCCCACGCCCAGCGCGGGCACGACGCCTCCCAACTTCGCCGACTGGTGGAAGCCGCCGCCATCCAAAGTGGTGCGGATGAAGGCATCGATCGACAGGTGGTCGACCTTCACGCACACCAAACCCGCGGCCAACGGACCGGTCTCATCAGTGACCATGTCGAAGTTCTCGAGGCTGACGGGACCCTTGGGGTGCGACTTCAGGACGACTTTGCGATTTGTGGGCATTCCGCATGCTCGCACAGACCGACTAGAAAGACGGAATGGGCAAGCGCATCATTTTCCCCCTGAGACGGCTCGCCCACCTCACCCGCGAGGAGTTCCAGGCCTACTGGCTCAATACCCACGCACCACTCGTCGCATCGAAAGCCTCGACCCTCGGCATCGTTGGCTACCAACAGGTGCACACCCTCCATGAAGCCCGCCCAACCTCCGTCCCCTGTTTCGATGGCGTCGCGGAGCTCTGGGTCGACCCGGCCAAACGTTCCTCCGACGCCGCAGCGGTTGCATCGGCATCCCAGGCACTCCTCGAGGACGAACGCAACTTCATCGACCACCCGGCTTCACCCATCTGGATCGCCGACGAGGACCCGATGCTCGACGGTCCAAAAACCGGTCTGCGCGGCACCGCCGTATTGCGCCGTGCCGCAGGAACAACTCGCGAACAGTTCAGGCGCCACTGGCACGACATCCACGCTCCGTGGGCACTCGGCAGGCCCGATGTGTGGGGCTTCGTGCGCTACGTACAGAACCACACCCCCGTCGACGCCGACGACAACCCGTTGGCCCGCGAACGTAACGCACCACCCGCCTTCGACGGAGTCAGCGAGATCTACCGCGTACCGTCGACTGCATCCGCCGATGAGGTTGCACGCCTGCGTGACGAACTGCTCGCCGACGAACCCAACTTCATGGACGTCGACGCCAGCCCCGTCTTCATGGGTGAAGTTCACGTCATCATCGATCGCAAATAGAGAAAGGCCACACCATGGGCAAGAAAGTCATGATCACCGGAGCCGGTTCGGGATTCGGCAAGGGCGCGGCACTTGCGCTCGCCGCCCGTGGCCACGATGTCATCGCCACCACCGAAACCGAAGCACAAGGCGAGGCGCTGCGCAAGGAAGCCTCGAACATCTGCGTCGAGAAGGTCGACATCACCGACCCCGCCGACATGGACAAGGTGCGCAAGTGGGACATCGACGTCCTCATCAACAATGCGGGCGCCGGCGAAACGGGCCCCATGTCCGACGTTCCGATGGCACGCCTCCGCCGGGTCTTCGAGGTCAATGTCGTCGGCACCGTGCTCGGGACACAGGCGGCACTCCCGAAGATGGTCGCCAAGGGTTCCGGACGCGTCATCATCGTCTCCTCCATCGCAGGCGTCATGGCGGGCCCCGCCTTCGGGCCATATTCAATGACCAAGCACGCCCTCGAAGCCATGGGCAAGGCGATGCGCGCCGAGATGGCACCCCAGGGCATCGACGTCTGCCTACTCAACCCCGGTCCGTACAACACCGGCTTCAACGATCGCATGGCCGACACCATGTGGGAATGGTTCGACGACAAGGCCGTCAACGCGCCCAACCGTGACATGCACCTCATGATGAAGGACCTCGTCACCACCAATCAGATGGAC
>JBJTYJ010000049.1:0-18095 GCA_046082705.1 Actinomycetota bacterium
CGTCGGGGTTCTTCACCATCACGACGACGTTCTTCAGCGTGTCGGCGCCCGACCATTCGCCGCCGTGCGGAGTGGAGACTCCCAACGTCTTCAGGCAGTCGACGAGCGTGTCGATGGTGGGTGTGTTCGGTGTGTCGACGACCTGCGGTGCGGGAACGTTCGCGAGCGTCGAAGCGGGAACGCGCACGCGCACGGCCTCGGTGTTCGCGGCGTAGTTGCACGCGCTGCACCGAACGAAAGTGTCCTCACCGACTTCACACTCGGCAAGGAACTCTTCCGACTTCGACCCGCCCATGGCACCCGACATCGCCGACACCACGACGTAGGGAATACCCAGACGGTCGAAGATGCGGATGTATGCATCGCGGTGCGCGCCGTAACTCGTGGCGAGTCCGGCATCGTCGAGGTCGAAGCTGTACGAGTCCTTCATCGTGAACTCGCGGCCGCGCAAGAGGCCCGCGCGCGGGCGGGCCTCGTCGCGGTACTTCGTCTGGATCTGGTACAGCGAAACCGGCAGATCCCTGTAACTGCCGTACAGGTCGCGAACCAACAACGTGAACATCTCTTCGTGGGTGGGGCCGAGCAGAAAATCGGCACCGCGACGGTCTTTCAAGCGGAACAACGTGTCGCCGTAATCGTCCCAGCGGTTCGTCGCCTCGTAGGGCTCGCGGGGAAGAAGGGCGGGAAAGTGAACTTCCTGGGCGCCGATCGCATTCATCTCGTCGCGCACGACACGCTCGATGTTGCGGTGCACCTCCCATCCGAGGGGTAGCCACGTGTATCCGCCGGGGGCCGCGCGGCGGATGTAACCCGCGCGGACGAGGAGCTTGTGGCTGGGAACTTCGGCGTCGGCCGGGTCGTCGCGGAGGGTACGCAGGAACAACTGAGACAGACGCAACATAGGTGGCAAGGGTATAGGTCGCGTGCAGAGCGCCCCGAGCAAACCCGCTCGGGAAGGGGTACAATCCGTCACGACCTTTCGATCTCACAGCGAGCGGGCCAACGGCCCGGCTGAACGACAAGGCGTGGGCTAACCCCCACGCCTTTTTTGTTCGGATGACTCGTTTTGGGGCCGAAAAGTCGGGAATCGAAGACCGAAATGACAATCGAGACGGCACACGAAAGGCAGGTGGAGCAGATGAACGCACAACACGACCTTGGCTCCGCCGCGCCCGATTTTGGCTCCGCCGTCGCGAACAAAGTTGCCGGCCTCGTGGCCCCGATGGCCGAGGCCCTCGGTCTTTCGATCTACGACATCGACTACAGCGGGGGCACCCTGCGGGTGGTTCTCGACACGCCCCCGGGTCAGCCGGCGGGCGTCAGCCTCGACGATCTGTCCCTCGTCACGCGCCAACTCGGCCGCGAACTCGACCATTCCGACCCCGTACCCGGTCGCTACACCCTCGAGGTCACAAGCCCGGGCCTCGAGCGCACCATGCGTCGGCCCGAGCACTACGCGCGCGAGATCGGCAAGACGGTCAACATTCGACTCCGTGCGCCCGTCAACGGTTCGCGTCGCCTGCAGGGACAACTCGTTGCGGCGACGCCGTCGGTCGTCACGGTGCGCGATGCCGACACCCTCGCCGACATCGATGTCGCCATCGCCGACATCGAACGCGCGCGCACGGTCTTCGAATGGGGCGGCGCAGAAAAGCCCGGTAAGGCACCGAAGAAGTCGACTTCGAAGACGAAGTCTTCGAGCAAGCAATCAGAAACGAAAGAACCCTCACACACGGAGGCAAGTGCATCATGAGCAACCTCGACATGGCCGAAGCCGTTCGCATGCTGGCGAACGAAAAGGGAATCTCCGTCGACACGCTCCTTCAGGTTCTCGTCGAGGCCCTGGCAACTGCGTACAAGAAGCGTCCCGGCGCCGCCGACGAAGTGATCGTCGAGATCAACCCCGACAATCTCGACATGCGCTTCACCGCGTATGACCTCGATGACGACGGCAACTGGGTCAACGAGCGCGACGACACGCCGAAAAGAGACGAACTCGGCCGCATTGCCGCCGTGACGTTCCGTCAGGTGATGAGTCAGCGCATCCGCGAAGCCGAGCGCGACCGCAAGTTCGAGGAGTACGCGAACCGTGAGGGCGACATCGTCACCGGCATCATCCAGCAGATCGACAAGCGCTACACGTTGCTCGACCTCGGCAAGGTCGAAGCACTGCTGCCGCAGGCCGAGCAGGTTCCCTACGAAAAGCCCGAACCGGGCGGTCGCGTGAAGGCCTACATCGTCGAAGTGCGCAAGACCGCAAAGGGTCCGCAGATCGTCGTCAGCCGCACGCACCCCGGCCTCATCAAGCGCCTGTTCGAACTCGAAGTTCCCGAGATCGCCGATGGTGTCGTGGAAATCAAGGCCTGCTCGCGCGAGCCCGGCCACCGCACCAAGATCGCCGTCTGGTCGAACGACCACAACGTCGACCCCGTTGGTGCCTGCGTCGGCGCACGTGGTGGTCGCGTGCGCATGGTCGTCAACGAACTGCGTGGCGAGAAGATCGACATCGTTCCCTACAGCGAAGACCTCGCCGACTTCGTCGCGAAGGCGCTGTCGCCGGCCAAGGTCACCGAGGTGCGCATCAGCGCCGACGGCACCCAGGCCGACGTCATCGTTCCCGACTTCCAGCTGTCTCTCGCCATTGGCAAAGAAGGCCAGAACGCGCGTCTTGCCGCGCGTCTGACGGGCCTGCGCATCGACATCAAGAGCGAAACACAGGCCGCCGCCGAGGCATCGGGTGCAGTTCCGGTCTCCGCCGGCGACTCGGGCTACGCCGAGGGTCAGTGGATTCCGAACGACGCCACGGGTGAGATGGAATGGCACGCTGCCGACGGAACCGTCATTAGCGAAAAGGAATGGGCCGGTGGCGGCGCAGCAGCACCGGAGGCCGCCGAGTAGTGGTGAATCGTGGTCATCGTCCGACACGCACGTGCGTGGGCTGCAGGCGTCGCTTCGACGCGCGCGGTCTCGTGCGTTACGTCTTCGTCGATGGTCGCCTTGCGGTCGGTGAATCGTCGAACGGTCGCGGTGCGTGGTTGTGCCGCGAATCCGCCTGCATCGATGCCGCGCTCGACCGTGGCAATCTCCGTCGTGCCCTGCGCACTTCCGTCCCGTTGTCCCGTACCGACCTCCGTGATCCGGTCTTGAAAGGCTGAAGTCAAGTTGCCAAAGAACATGCGCGTCCACGAGCTCGCCAAAGAGCTCGGCCTCACCAACAAAGAGGCCGTCGACCTCTGCCTCGTCATGGGCATCGACGTGAAGAGCCATTCGTCGTCGATCATCGAGGCGCAGGCCGACCGTGTGCGACGTCGCGCGGAACGTGACGGTCTTGTTCGTGACGAACAGCCCGAAGAGCCAAAGCCCGAGAAAAAGGCAGCGGCGAAGAAGGCGCCCGCAAAGAAGGCCGCCGCAAAGACAGCCGATCGGGGAGACGACGCCGACAAGCCCGTGAAGAAGGCGGCGCTGAAGAAAGCCGTCGCCAAGAAAGCGGTCGCGAAGAAGGCGACTCCCACGGTCGAGGCCGAACCAGCGGCAGAAGTGGTGGAGACGCCCGTCGTCGTTCCCGAACCCGTCGTTGAAGCGCCGCCGGCCGCGCAGCCCGCGCCGGCAGTAACGAAGGCGCCGGCACCAACGCCGACACCAGCCCCGACCGAACCCGCCGGCGACCAGGGCCGTAGCGGATTCATCTCCAGTGGTCGTCCGACACCGACGCCCGCGCCGCGTCCCGCAACCCCCGCCGGCATGCCACCCACCGGTGCGCCGCGTCCGCCGGCTCCTCCGGCACGTCCGCTCGCTCCTGGCGCAACTCCTCCCTCTGCGCCTCCGCCGCGCCCCCCCGGCCCCATCTCGGCTTCCGGTCGTCCGATCCCGCCGCCGCCCTCTGCACGTCCGCTGTCGGCCTCCGGTCGTCCGGTCCCGCCGCCCCCAGCCAGCATGCGTCCCGGTGGTCCCGGCGGCCCACGTCCGGGTGGTCCCGGCGCACGTCCTGGTGCTCCCGGCGCACGTCCTGGCGGTCCGCGCACGGGTGGCCCCGGTCGCCCCGGTGGTCCCGGCGGCCCACGTCCGGGTGGGCCCGGCGCTCGTCCTGGTGGTCCCGGTGGTCCGCGCACGGGTAGCCCCGGTCGTCCTCCGATGGGTGGCCCACGTCCGGGTGGCTTTGGTGGCCCACGTCCGGGCGACCCCGGTGGTCCCGGCGCAGGTGGTCCGGGTCGTCCTGGTGGTCCCGGTGGCAACCGACCGAACGGCCAGCGCCGTGCGCCGCGCAAGAAGTCGCGCGCACGCCGCCGTCGTGACATGGAAGAGCTGCAACCACAGCTCATGACTTCGTACACCGCGAGCGATGCTCCGGTACCCGAAGGCACCATCATCATCGAACGCGGCGTTTCGGCTCAGGAGTTTGCTCCGAAGTTGAACCGCACCGCGGCTGACGTCGTGCGTTTCCTCTTGCAACAGGGCGAAATGGTGACCGCCACCATGACCCTCACCGACGACCAAATGGAGGTCTTCGCGCTCGAAGTCGGTGCCGAGATTCTTCTCGTCGATCCGGGCCAGCAGCAGGAAATGGAGCTGCAGGCATTGTTCGACGACTCCGACGACGACGACCCGGATGCGCAGGAAGCGCGCCCGCCGGTCATCACCGTCATGGGCCACGTCGACCACGGCAAGACCACGCTGCTCGACAAGATTCGTTCGGCGAACGTCGTTGCCGGCGAAGCCGGCGGTATCACCCAGCACATCGGTGCGTACCAAGTTGCCAAGGCCGACAAGAAGATCACGTTCATCGACACCCCGGGCCACGCCGCATTCACCAAGATGCGTGCGCGCGGCGCTCAGGTCACCGACGTCGTGGTACTCGTTGTTGCGGCCGACGACGGTGTCATGCCCCAAACGATCGAAGCGATCAACCATGCCCGTGCAGCCGACGTTCCGATCGTCGTTGCGGTCAACAAGATCGACAAGGAAAACGCCGACCCGCAGCGCGTGCTCACCCAGCTCGCCGAATACGAACTCGTACCCGAAGCGTGGGGCGGCGACACCATCGTCGTCGAGATGTCGGCGCAGCAGAACCTCGGCGTCGACGACCTCCTCGAGCAGTTGAACGTCGTCGCAGAACTCGAAGACCTGACGGCCAACCCGCAGGGACGTGCCAAGGGTGTCGTGCTCGAAGCCAATCTCGACGTCGGTCGCGGCCCCGTCGCGACGGTGCTCGTCGACAAGGGCACCCTGAAGGTCGGCGAACCGATCGTCGCCGGTGCGGCCTGGGGTCGCGTGCGCGCGCTCATCAACGACCGTGGCGAACAGGTGAAGGAAGCCGGACCCTCGACACCGGTGCAGGTGCTCGGCCTGTCGACCGTGCCCGCAGCGGGCGACGAGTTCCGTGGCGCGCCCGATGAAAAGACGGCACGCACGGTCGGTGAGGCCCGCGAACAGCGTTATCGCACACTCAACCAGCGCGGCGATGCCCGTGTCCAGCGCGGTGTACGACTCGAAGACATCTTCAGCCAAATTCAGGCCGGCGAAGTTGCGACGCTCAAACTCATCATCAAGGCCGACGTGCACGGTTCGCTCGAAGCGGTCACCGAGAGCTTGCGCAAGCTCGAGCGTCCCGAGGTCAAGCCGGCGTTCGTGCACCGTGGCGTCGGTGCGATCACCGAAAACGACATCACGCTCGCGGCGGCAACCAATGCGACGCTCATCGGTTTCAACGTGCGCCCTGACCGCAAGGCGCGCGATCTCGCCGAGGCCGAGAAGGTCGAGATCCGTACCTACGAAATCATCTACAAGTTGCTCGAGGACATCGAGCGCGCAATGGTCGGCATGCTCGCCCCCGAGTTCGAGGAAGTGGTCACCGGCGAAGCCGAGGTCCGCGAAATCTTCCGCGTGCCGAAGATCGGCGCCATCGCGGGTTGCTACGTGCGCAGCGGTGTCGTCACACGTGGCACCAAGGTGCGCTTCCTGCGCGACGGCGTTATCATCTGGAAGGGCTCGATCAGTTCGCTGCGTCGATTCAAGGACGATGCCCGCGAAGTCCGCGAGGGCTTCGAATGCGGTATCGGTCTCTCCGACTTCCAGGACCTGAAGCCCGGCGACCTCATCGAAACCTTCGAGGAAAAGGAAATAGCACGTGACTGATCTCGAGTTCTTCTTCGACCCCGTGTGCCCCTGGGCGTGGATCACTTCGCGCTGGGTCGACGAGGTCAGCAAGCAGCGAAATTACGACGTCACCTGGCGCTTCATTTCCCTGCGGTTCATCAACGAAGAGGTTGGTTACGGCCCCGACAGCGAACCCTGGCGCGAAGCACATGCGGCAGGCAGCCGGGTGTTGCGGGCGGCGGCCTATGCGCGCGAGAAGGCGGGCAACGAGGCCGTCGCTGGTCTGTACACCGCCGTTGGTACCGCGCTCCACAAGAACGGCCAGCGCGAGGGTTTCGTCGAGAACACGACGTACTACCTCGTCGACGTGCTGTCGCGTGCGGGGCTCGACCCCGATTGGGCGGGCGGTGCCGACAACGAAGACTTCGATGCGATCCTTCGTGAGGAAACGAACCTCGCGTTCTCGCGTACGGGCAAGGGCGTCGGCACGCCGATTCTCACGTTCAAGCCGGGTCATTCGAACGAAGGCAGCTTCTTTGGCCCCGTCATCTCGCAGGCACCGCGTGGGGCCGAGGCCCTGAAGTTGTGGGATGCCGTGGAAACGCTTGCCACCACGTCGGGCATGGCCGAACTGAAGCGTTCGCTGCGTTCCGCACCGAAGTCCGACTGAAAAACGCCGTCACTCGATCGGCGTAGTGTCGTGGCGGAGGGGCCATGACAGCGAGAGTCGACAACGAGTTCACCAGCCTTCTTCCCGAGGGCGACGTTCATCCGTATCGCACCGGTGCGTGGCGTCCCCAGACGAAGGAATGGACGGCCACGGCAATGGCCGTCGAGGGAAAGATCCCCGATGACTTCGCCGGCACGTATTTGCGCAACACCGAGAATCCGCTGGTGCCCGGTGTGGGGCGGTATCACCCCTTCGATGGTGACGGAATGATCCACTCGATCACGTTCGGCAACGGCGAGGCGACCTATTGCAACCGGTTCGTGCGTACGAAGGGTCTTGCTGCCGAGTTGGAAAACGGAGGCCCCCTGTGGGCGGGTCTTGCCGAGTCCCCAAAGAAGGCGTTGCGTAGCGATGGTTGGGGAGCGCGCACGCGGATGAAGGACGCATCGTCGACCGATGTCGTGGTGCACCGCGGAATCGCGTTGTCGAGTTTCTATCAGTGCGGCGATTTGTACAGGCTCGACCCGCGCACTCTCGACGACATGGGAACCGAATCCTGGAACGGTGTCTTTCCCGTCGAGGGTGTGTCGGCCCACACCAAGGTCGACGAAGCAAACGGGGAGCTGCTGTTCTTCAACTACTCGACGGCTGCGCCCTACATGCACTACGGAGTCTTGTCGGCGCAGGGCGAGCTCGTTCACTACGTCGACGTTCCGTTGCCCGGCCCGCGTCTTCCGCACGACATGTGCTTCACCGAGAACTTTGCGATTCTGAACGATTGCCCGCTCTTCTGGGACGAAGACTTGTTGAAAAAAGACGTCTACGCGAACCGCTTCCACCGCGACATGCCGATGCGGCTCGGGGTGATTCCGCGCAGGGGTTCGTCATCCGACATCAAGTGGTTCGACTGCGACGCAACGTACGTCCTGCATTGGATCAATGCCTACGAAGACGGCGACGAGGTGGTGGTCGACGGTTACTTCCAGTACGACCCATCACCCACGCTGCCTCCCGACGCGACAATCGACGAGCGACTGTTCCGCTACCTCGATCTCTATGCGATGCAGTCACGGCCGTATCGCTGGAGGCTGAACATGAAGACGGGAACCGTGAAGGAAGGCCCGCTCAGCGACACGATCACCGAGTTCGGTGTCATCAACGGTGCGATCGGCGGCCGCCGGTATGACACCACCTATTGCGTCATCCCGACGGAGGGGTGGTTCATGTTTGAGGGCCTGATCCGCCACGACATTTCCACCGGGCGCGAAACGCGGTTCCATCTTCCCGAAGGTGAGCATTGCAGCGAGGCCGTGTTTGCCCCGCGTATCGGCGCAACCGCCGAGGACGATGGTTACGTGATCACGTTCACCATCGACGTGCTGAACGACCGCAGTGACTGCGCGATTTTCGATGCGCGTGACATCGCTGCCGGCCCGGTTGCACGGGTACGCCTTCCGGAGCGAATCTGCAGCGGCACGCACGCGTGCTGGACGAACGCCGCCTGACTCAGCTCTGCAAGTCGGAAATCACGCGGCGCCAGCGCTCGGGGTCGCTCTTGTACGGCGCGTAGAAGCTGATGCGCTGGATGACGTCGTCGTAGCGACGCTTGAGCTCCGGCGCGACCTGTTCCGGTGAACCCACGACGGCGAACGTGTTGAGGATTTCGTCGTTGATGAGGTTGCCCATCTCGACCCACTGGCCCTGCTTGGACAGCGAGTTGAGTTCTTCCTGCAGGCCTCCCCAGCCGTGGATGTCGAGCACGCCCTTGTACGCGGGGGTCGACCCGTAGAACGCGATCTGTTGGCGCGTGCCTGCGGCGGCTTGGGTCATCTCGCCTTCGTTGTTGCCGGTGACGATGAACGAAGGTCCGACAACTTCGAATCCTTCCATCGTCTTGCCGGCCTTTGCCCGACCGCGCTCGAGGGCGGGGAGGGTGACCTCGCGGAGGTATTTCTCGGTGGTGAACCCGTGGCAGATGAAGCCGTCGCACACTTCGCCGGCAACTTCGGTCATCAATTCACCGACACCAGCGAGGAAGATCTTCGGCGTGCCGAGCCCGGCGAGGTCGGCGCGGTCGGGTGTGAAGAACGGCGTCATCAGCGTGTGGGTGTAAAAGTCGCCGCGGAAGTTGAGCGGCGTGCCGTTCTCCCACGTGTCCCAGATCGCGCGGATGGCCACGATCATCTCGCGCATGCGTGCGGCGGGGTGGCTCCACTCCATGCTGAAGCGCTTGGTGATGTGCGGCTTGATCTGGCTGCCGAGGCCGAGGATGAAGCGACCCTTCGAATACGACTGGAGGTCCCATCCGATGTTGGCGAGTGTCATCGGGTTGCGTGCGAACGCAACGGCGATCGACGTGCCGAGCTCCATGCGCTGCGTGTGTTCGGCGGCGAGAAGAAGTGGGAAGAACGGGTCGTGGTTCGTCTCTGCCGTCCATGCTCCGCTGTAACCCGCGGCTTCGGCTTCCTTTGCCGACTCCGCCGACTTTGCGAGATCGAGTGCTACGCCACCATCAACCTTCATGACCCATCCTTGTCTTTCGTGCTTACGCGGTCTTTCGTTCCTTCAGGTTCTCGCCGACTTTAGAACGCGTTCGTTCTAGATGAGCAACCAGCCTCCGTCGACGGGCAGGGTGACCCCCGTGACGTACGACGAGGCTTCGCTGGCGAGGAAAAGTACCGCATTGCCGATGTCGTCGGGTGTCCCGCGCCGGCCGAGGGGAATGTTCGCGGAACGGATCTGGGTGATCGGGTTCATGAGGCCCGTGGGCTCGGTTTCCGAGGGCCACAGCGGCGGCAGTTCGCCGGCGTGCATCTTGCGCAGTGTTTCCACCATGACGGCACCCGGCGCGATGTTGTTCACGCGTATGTAGTGCGGTGCGAGGTCGACGGCGAGTGAACGCGTGAACTGGATGACGGCGGCCTTTGCCGTGTCGTATCCGGTGCCCATGCAGGGGAGCAGCCCGTCGACCGACGAAATGTTGATGATCGAACCGCCCTTGCCCGCATCGACCATGCGGCGTGCCGCGGCGCGGCTGGCGTTGTAGCAAGTGGTGATGTTGTTGTCCATCGCCCGACGCCAGCTGTCGGGCGACTGCTTCAGGATCGGCCCGACATCGAAGTAGCTGCCGGCGTTGTTCACGAGAACGTCGACGGCAGGACCGGCGGAGATGAGCGCGTTGGTCTGCGACTCATCGGTGAGGTCGGCAACCAACGCGGTTCCACCGATGTCCTTGGCGATGTCGGCCAGACCGTTGTCGCGGATATCGGAAACGACGACGGTGGCGCCCGCTGCAGCAAGCGTGCGTGCGATGCCCTCGCCGATGCTCCCGGTGCTCACGCCCGTCACCACGGCGTGCTTGCCGTCGAGGCTCCAGAGAGTTTCGATGTGTGCGCGGTTCGTCATGTGTCCCCCTCGGTTGGAAGACAAACTACTTGTTGTCGCGACCCATCTCTTCGCGGAGGAACCGCTCGATCTCGGCTGCAATTGCATCGCCGCTCGCAGGTGTCTGGCCCCGTGAATCGATCTGCCCCGATTTCACCGCTTCATCAAACATGCGCTCGAGTTGGCGGACCATCTCGAGGTGTTCGGGGTTCGCCGACACCAACTGGTCGATGCGTTCGCGTTGTTGCTGTGAGTCGGCGACGAGCTCGCTGACGTCGACGACGAGGCCTGCCACCATCTGCACCGCCGACACGAGCGCCGCTGCTGCGGCCGGGTAGGAAAGCGCTGCAACGTAGTGCGGCACCTGGGCCCACAGGCTGAGTGCCGCGATGCCGTGTTCGGTGAGGCCGTGTTCCAACACCGCCGACATCCCCGCGGGAACGTCGGCGGAGTTCTTGAGGAAGGGAACTTCGGCCAGCACGTGGGGCGAGGGTGAATGGCACGACAACTGTGGTGGCCGGGTGTGGGGAGTCGCGAACGGGTAGGCACCGATGGCGAAGGCGCGCTCGACACCATGGCCCGTGCAGTAGTTGCACACCGTGTCCACGAAGAGTTCCCACGCGGTGTCGGGCTCGGGGCCGGAGAGAATGAGGATGTCGCGGCCGTTTGTGTCGGCACCATGGTGAATTTCCGGCACCGACCAGCGCAGGCGCGTGTTCAGTCCTTCGCGCAGTTCCATGATCGGCCGCCGTGCGCGGTAATCAATGAACGTGTCGGTGTCGAACGTCGCGACGAGCTGCGCATTCGTCGCCTTTTTCAGTGTCTCGATCGCGGCGTTGGCCGCCCCCGATGCATCGATCCACCCCGACAGCATCGTGATGAGGACCGGCTTGTCGAGCAACGGGCGCTCGCCGACCTGATGAAGAGCCGGCATCAGGCGAGTCTTTCGAGTGTTGCCTCGGCCTTTGCGGCCGCGGCAACGACCTGCTGATTGAACGGTTCCAGTTCCTCTGCGCTGCGCTCGCCGAGTGCGCCACCCCGGTAGCGGGCGTACACACCCTCGAGAATGCAGGCGAGTTTCCAGAACGCGAACGCAACGTAGAAGTCGATGTTCGAGATGTCACGTTCCGACACCTGTGCGTAGCGCGTTGCAAGATCACGGCGGTCGTAGAAGCCCTCGAGTGCGGTCTGGGCTCCGGCCCATGCGCTTTCCTCATCGCCCGGGCCCGTCCAATAGACCATCAACAAACCGAGGTCGGCCAGCGGGTCGCCGAGCGTGCAAATTTCCCAGTCGAGAACGGCAACAACGTTGCCGGCATCGTCGACCATGCAGTTGTCGAGTCGGTAGTCACCATGCACGATCGTTGCCGGGCCCTGGTTGGGAATGCGCTTCATCAACTCGTCGTGTACGCGGTCGACTCCGGGCAGTTCGCGGGTCTTCTGGGCGTTCCACTGTCCGTACCAGCGCTTCAACTGGCGGGCGATGTAACCCTCGTGTTTGCCGAGCGTGTCGAGGCCGACCGCGGAAAGATCGACGGCGTGGATGGCCGCCATCGTGTCGACGATCGATTCACCGGCCCGTCGTCGTGCCGGAACGCTGAGAAGGCGCTGTGCGGTTTCGGTGTCGCGAATCACGTGGCCGTCGACGAAGGCCATCACGTAGAACGGCGAGTCGTTCACTGCGGCGTCGTCGCAAAAACCGAGGGCCGGGGCCACCGGCACGTTCGACTTGCTGAGCGCCGAGATGATGCGGTGTTCGCGGCCCATGTCGTGGGCGCTGGCAAGAACGTGGCCGAGCGGCGGGCGGCGCAGCACGTACTTGCGACCGTTCGCGTCGACGACGCCGTAGGTGAGATTCGAGTGTCCGCCGGCGATGACGGTGAACGAAAACGGTGCCTTCGCTCCGGCGATGTTCGCCTCGAGCCAGGCCAGCACAGCGGGGGAGAGTCCGGTGGGAAGTTCGTGGGACATGCGAGGAGAAAACTAGCCATGATTCCCTCCCGATAGCGTTTCCTGCATGTTCATCGATGTCACCGATGCCACTTTCCAGGCCGAAGTCATCGAGCGATCCATGACCACCCCCGTCGTCGTCGACCTCTGGGCCGAGTGGTGTGACCCGTGCAAGACCCTCGGTCCGATCCTCGAAAAAGTCGTCGATGCCGCGTGCGGACAGGTGGTGTTGGCCAAGGTCGATGTCGATGCAAACCAGCAGGTGGCCGCTGCGTTCCGCGTGCAGTCGATTCCCGCGGTCTACGCAATCGCGAACGGCCAAGTCGTCGACGCGTTCATGGGTGCCGAGCCCGAGCATGTCGTCGCCGAGTTCGTCGCGCGCTTGCTTCCGTCGGAGGAAAGCCAAACGGTGCGCAAGCTCATCGAGGCCGGCGACGAGGAAAGCCTGCGGGTCGCCCTGTCGATGGAGCCCGGTAATCACGACGCCGTCATCGCGATGGCGCAACTTCTTGTGAAGACCGATCGTGCACCCGAGGCGCTGCAGTTGCTTGCGCGTATTCCCGAAACCGACGATGTGCGTCGTGTGGCTGCAGCCGCCCGTCTGGCCGCCGACCCGGTCGATGACTTCGATGCACAACTCACCGTACTTCTCGACACCGTGAAGGCCGACGAGGCCGCGCGCCAGAAGTTCCT
Source organism: Actinomycetota bacterium (assembly GCA_046082705.1). Lineage (GTDB taxonomy): Bacteria > Actinomycetota > Acidimicrobiia > Acidimicrobiales > Ilumatobacteraceae > F1-20-MAGs119. The sequence continues at coordinate 12,791 of JBJTYJ010000049.1, forward strand.
CGACATCCTCGCCACGATGGGCCCCGACGACCCGCGTACGCCGAAATATCGCAAGCAACTGACGGCACGCCTCTTCTAGTTCTTGCCGTGATGCGCGGACTCGCGCACACACGAAAGGCATGAGCCCGCAATCATTTCTCGAACGTCTGCGTCAGCGCGCTTCCGCCGCCCTCGATTGGTACGGCCCCGCACGGGCGCTTGCCACCGCCGGATCGGTGGTCGTGGTGTGCATTGGTGCGTGGTGGCTGTTGCGTGCCCCGTCGCCGCCCCTCGAGGCTTCGCTGCCCTTCGCCGGCCAGGCCGGTTCGGCAACCACGATTCAGGCCGAGATTGCCGCCGTAACACTTGCATTGCCGGAGACGTCGTCGAATGCGGTCGACATCACGGTGCACGTCATCGGCGCGGTGATTGCGCCGGGGGTCTACAGGATCGCGGCATCAAGTCGCGTGGTCGATGCCGTCACTGCGGCCGGTGGTCCGACGCCGCAGGCCGATCTTTCATCGCTCAACATGGCCTTGCCGCTCGCCGACGCAGATCAGGTGTACGTGCCTCCGCGTTCGGTTGCAGCATCGCGCAGGCAACCACCGTCGACACAGCCGCGCAAGACGAACCCGACCGTTGTGACGGTGCCGCAGCAAATCGCAGCGGCGACGAGCCTTCCCCAGCCAAGCGCCGCGTCGCCTGCGTCGTCTGGGTCGGGTGTGGTGAACATCAACACGGCTGATGCGCCGTTGCTCGAGTCGCTGCCGGGGGTGGGGCCGTCGACTGCGAAGGCGATCATCGCCCACCGTCAGGCGAACGGTCCCTTTGCGAAACCCGAGGGTCTCCTCGAGGTGAAGGGAATCGGTGACGGCAAGTTCGCTGCAATGAAGCAGTTCGTCACGGTGTCGTGACCCGACGGTGTGTGCGATGTGCGGCGTGGTCAGATCGCGCCGAGCGAGCGCGCGGCGAACACGAGACCGAGTACGACGCCAACCCATACACCACCGGCGTATACGACGAATTCGGTCGCCCACTCGCGCCAGCCTGCAATGACTCGCTTGCGAACGCGGGCCGCCGACAACTGGCCGATCGTCCACCACAGCGCGGCCGAACCGACGACTGCGAGACCCCAACGCGCCGAGCCCGTCACTGCGGGAACGCCGACAAGAGCCAGCAACGGCACGCCGAATGACACGAAGACGTAGCCGATCGCCCCGAGAAAGGCACCGTCCGTCGCGAAAAGCACGAGCGCGCCGAATGCAGCGAGTGCGGCACCGACTCCGATTCCGGCGAAGCCGCCCTGTCGGCCAAGGCGACGCTTCAAGTCGACGATGCCGCCCGGCACGATGCGTCGGCGACGCGGCTGGGCGTCGGGCGTCGATGACATGATGCGATCGTACGTCACGCCGGTTGCCGGCGCGTGTGTTGCATTGTTCCTTTGTGTGTTCGCGTTTCGGGCGCATTCGGAATGGAACCGCATCGAAAACGTGCCCGTCGGCGCGTATTCCGGTTTGGCGACGCTCGTCGGTGACCCCGAAACGCGGGGCGTGGGTGTCGCAGTCGCGTTCCGCATCGAGGGTTGGTGCTACGAGGCAACGTTCTACGGGGCCGATGCGTGGCGTGTGCGCAACCGTATGCAGGGGGAGTCGGTGTTGATGTCGGCCGTGCGCGAGCGGTGGGCTGCGAGTGCGCCCCGCTACAAACTCGTCCGTCACGTTGCGGGTCGGCTCGTCGACGTCGAACTTGGTGGCGACTGGACGCAAGGTTCTGCATTGACGCGAGCGACCAACAGGCTGCGTCGCCTCATCGCACACGGTGCATCGACGCTGCCACCCGCGGAGGGGTCGCTGTTGGTGGGTCTCGTGATCGGCGACGACCGTGCCCAGCCACGCGAGATGCGCTCGTCGTTTCGTGACGCAGGCTTGTCGCATCTCACGGCGGTGTCGGGCCAGAACATCGTGTTCGTGCTTGCGGTGTTTGCGCCCGCGATCACCCGCATGAAACCCCGCGCGCGTCTTGTCGCGACGCTCGGCGTGCTCGCCGCATTCACGTTGATGACACGAGCCGAGCCCTCGGTTCTGCGTGCAGCAGGAATGGCAGGTGTTTCAGCCGTCGTGTTCGCGGCCGGTGGGAAAGTCGCTGCAGGCAGGGCCTTGCTTGCGTCGTCTGCCGTGTTGGTGATAGCCGACCCGTTTCTCGCGTGGTCGGTGGGTTTCTGGTTGTCGTTCGCGGCGACTGCCGGCCTTGTCGTCGTCGGTCCGCGTTGTGAATCGACGCTGCGGCGACTGCGCTGTCCGGGATTCGTTGCGGCGCCGCTTGCGGCATCGTTCGCAGCGCAGTTGGCGACGTTGCCGATTCTCGTTCTTGTCTTCGGCCGAGTTGCGCCGTGGGGTCTCGTTGCGAACCTGCTCGCCGTTCCGGTGGCGGGAGCCGTGATGCTGGGGGGCCTGCCGTTGTGTCTCATTGCGGGGCTTGTCGGCGGACCCATCGCAACCGTGCTCACCGCGCCCTTGCTGCTCGGTGTGCGCTGGGTGTGGTGGGTGGCCGTAATCGTTGCGCGACTTCCGGCGTGACCGACACCCGTGTGCGACACTGGGGCGTGTCGGTCATGCTGCTCATCGGCGACGACGAGTCGCTTCTTGTCGAGGAACTCGGCACGCGCATCCACGAGGCACTCGGCGGTGCGGATCGCTCGCTGGCACTCGATGACTTCGATGCAGACAGGCCAACCATCGAGGAAAGAGAATCGGTCATCCGTTCGGCCGTCGACGCGGCCGCAACACAGTCGTTGTTCTCCGATTTTCGGGTGGTGGTGCTGCGTCGCATCGATGCGGCGGTTGTCGATTCGTTGCAGCCGCTCGTCGACTACCTCGCCAAGCCGCTCGACACGACGCGGCTGATTCTCACCTCGAAGGGCAAGCCGCCGAAGAGCATCGCCGACGCCATCAAGCGGGCGGCCGGTACCTCGGTATCGACGTCGGTCGGCGATGCCAACGAGCGCGCAGTCTGGTACCGCACGCAGCTCGAAGCCGCGGGCCTGCGTCTCGACCCGGCTGCGATTGCCGCCCTCACTGAGCGGCTCGGTGAAGACGTGGGCCGATTCCCGGGCATTCTCGACACGCTGATCTCCACCTACGGCACGTCGAAAAAGTTGACGAGGGACGATGTGCTGCCGTTCGTGGGGGAGGCGGGCGCGGTCCCCGTTTATGCGCTCGCCAATGCAATCGATGCCGGCGACATTCCCGAGGCGCTGACGGTTCTCCACCGCATGTTGGGTGCGGGCGAAATGCATCCGCTGCAGGTCGTCAAACTTCTGCACAACCATTTCGTGCGGCTCTTGCGTTTGGAAGGTGCCGACGTGTCGAGCCCGCGTGAGGCACTCGACTTGTTGGGAATGAAGCCGAAGAACGATTTCCCCGGCAAGAAAATGCTGGAGCAGATTGCCCGCCTCGGTCCTGATGGCGTGCACAATGCGATTCAGCTGGTGGCCGACGCCGACCTCCAACTACGTGGCACGCGCGACTGGCCGGCCGACTTGGTGGTCGAAGTGTTGGTTGCGCGACTCGCGCGACTCTCGGTGCGGCGCCCTGCGCGTCGCTGAGACCTACGCCTTGTTTGTGGCGGCGCCCACCGCGCCGCAACGCCTTACGCCTTTGAGGCGTTGACCGTGTTGAAGATCACGCCTTTGAGGCGTTGATCTTCTTCATCAGGCGGCTCTTGCGGCGAGCGGCCTGGTTCGGGTGAATGATGCCCTTGGTGGCGGCCTTGTCGAGGCGCTTCATCGCCAAACGCACGTCGTCCGCGTTGGCTTCGGTACCGACGCTTGACGTCGCGCTCTTCACGCGGGTGCGGAGTTCGCTCTTGACCGCCTTGTTGCGCTCTTGGCGCTTGGCGTTGGTGAGGATGCGCTTCTTTTGGCTCTTGATGTTTGCCACGATGTTCGAGGCTAACAGCGGCTCTTCACGGCCCCAACCCCACCGCGCCCCTAGAATTCAGCCACCCCCATGGACCTTTCCCGCATCAGGAATTTTTCGATCATCGCCCATATCGACCATGGGAAGTCGACGCTGTCCGACCGCATCCTGGAACTGACCAAGGCAGTCGACGCCCGCGAGATGCGGGCCCAGTACCTCGACTCGATGGACCTTGAACGCGAGCGCGGCATCACCATCAAGGCCCAGAACGTGCGCGTCGACTGGAAGGGCTCGGTGCTGAACCTCATCGACACGCCCGGCCACGTCGACTTCGGTTACGAAGTCAGCCGATCGCTCGCTGCCTGCGAGGGGGTCGTCCTTGTCGTCGACGCAGCGCAGGGCATCGAAGCACAGACTTTGGCCAACTGTTACCTCGCCCTCGAAAACGACCTTGAAATTGTCGCGGCGTTGAACAAGATCGACCTGCCCGCCGCCAACCCCGACTACTACGCCGATGAAATCGAGCGCGTGCTCGGCATTCCCGCCGACCAGATTCTTCGCATTTCTGCAAAGACCGGAGAGGGCGTGCCCGACCTTCTCGATGCCATCGTCGAGCGAATCCCCGCGCCGAAGGGCGACCCCGACCAGCCGCTGCAGGCACTCATCTTCGACAGTCAGTTCGACCAGTACCGCGGCGTAGTCAGTTCGGTGCGTGTCATGAACGGCGTGCTCGACTCGCGCAGCAAGTTGCTCTTCATGCAGGCTGGCGCCGCCCACGAGGCGATCGAAATCGGCGTGCGTCGGCCCGTCAACACCCCGGTCGATTCACTCGGGCCGGGCGAAGTCGGATACCTCATCGCGGGCATCAAAGACGTTGCCGAAGCGCGCAGCGGTGAAACCGTCACGAAAGCCGACCGTCAGGCAGCCGAGCCGTTGTCGGGCTATCGCGACCCCAAGCCAATGGTGTTCTGCGGCCTGTATCCGATCGATGGCGACGATTTCGAGAACCTGCGCGACAGCTTGCAGAAGCTGAAACTGAACGACGCCTCGATCACCTACGAGCCGGAAAGCTCGGGTGCGCTGGGGTTCGGATTCCGTTGCGGCTTCCTCGGTCTCTTGCATATGGAGATCGTGAAGGAACGTCTCGAGCGCGAGTTCAACCTAGCGCTCATCGCCACGGCTCCGTCGGTCGAGTACCGCGTGCACAAGACGAACGGTGAAGTGCAGTTCGTCGACACGCCGATGTCTTTGCCCGCCGTGCAGCAGATCAACTTCATCGAAGAGCCGTACTTCAAGGTCGGCATCGTCACGCCCAAGGACTACACCGGCACGCTCATGGACCTGTGCCAGACGCGGCGGGGCGACCTGGTGAAACTCGAGTACCTGTCACCCGAGCGCGTCGAACTGCA
>JBJTYJ010000050.1:0-4677 GCA_046082705.1 Actinomycetota bacterium
GGCCTCACGTACCGCGACGTCACCGACGCGGCGACCGCCGACTTGATTCGGCGCATTTTCGCCGACGATTTTGCGCGTTTCGGCTTCGCCGAAGAAACCTTTCCCGTGGCACTTCCCGCCGTCGTTACCTCGTCCCGCGAGACGCAAGCAATCAGGTACGCGCGTGCACTCACCGTCCGCCTCGAGCAGTTGTCGCACCTGGCGCGTTACCGCACCACGGGTCGGCACATTGCGGCACAGGCGTTGCGCAACTTGGGTCTGCGTCGCTGACGCGGCGTCGCTCAGGTTGTCGTCGTCGGGGTGGCCGTTGTTGAGGTCGTTGTTGTGGTCGTCGTTGAGGTTGTCGTGGTTGTCGACGGCACGGTCGTGGTGGTGGTCGTCGCCGGGATCGTCGTTGTCGTCGTGGTTGTGGTGGTCGTTGTCGTTGTTGGCGGGGGCCGGAAGAAGGGTCCGCCCCATCCCCAACGAATGTCGACGGGCGCGCCAAGTGGGGTACCGCGCACGTCGTCGAGTGCGTCGAGAGCCGTACGCAACTGTTGCCAGCCATCCCACGCCGAAATACCCGTTGTCGGGCACCCACCCTTGACCTGTGTGCAGGCTGCGGTCTGCACCGACATGCCGCCGAATTTCACCGTCACCCCGAGAGACTTGGCCCTCGAGGCGATGCGAGCCCACTGTCGGGCCTGCGAACCGGTCTTCGTGTGGATCTGTGGAACGACGACGAGGTTGGGTCCGGCCTGCGCCGATACCCAGATGACGTCGTCGATGGTCCAGTTGTTGCCGCACACGATCTTGTTGGCTGTCGTCGGGCAGCCATCCGCCGACCCGAAATTCCACAGTCGGATCGACGTAGTTGTGCGAACGAAGCCATCGACCCATGCGCGTGCCTGGCCCGCGGGTCCCCAACCGGGTTCTAAGTCATTGGCGGCCGAGACGGTCACACGAGGGTCGGTGATTGCCCGTGCCGCAGCGACCATCTCTGCCCACCGCACGCCGCCCGTGAAACCGTTGTGCATCGTGAGACCACCCGAATTGCTGGTGCCGAGTGCGAGTTCCCACGGTCCTCGTGCGCAACGGGCGAGGCCGGCCGCCCAGGCTCGGGCGACTTGCGCGATGTCGTCGTACGACAGTGCGAGACCGAAGCCGGTCGTGCCTCCTTCGATCTGACGACCGAAGGACAGGATGATGACGCCCTGGGTGACCTTGGTGGCCTGTTCGCACGCAGCCTTCTCGGCGGCAGGCAACGTGGCGCTGAGGGGAAACACATCCTTGCCCCTGACGTAGCTGCCGATGGGCACGACCCAGCGGTCGGAGGCCTTGTCGGGTACTTCGCCCGGATACCACCCCGCAGGTTCGGGAGATGTCGCGGCTGGCACGGCTGGATTCGGGGTGGCTCCGGTCATGGGCGAGACGATGCGCAGGGTGCGAAAGCGCACGAAGCTGCGCGTTCTACTGAGCCTGATGGTGAGCCGCACCGAGCAGCGGCCGGACGTCGACGCGACGACGTTGGGCCCGACATGCGAGCACTTGCCACGAACCAACCACGTGCGTCGGCCGCTGACGTTCGTGGTGACCAACGAGTCGAGCGGTGTCGAGGAGCCGGCGGCCAGGGTCGCGGCATTCCACGAGAGTCGAAGCGCAGGTGCTGCCTGCGCGGGTAGCGAAGCGGGAAACATGGACGCGGCGAGGACGACGAGCACACTTGTCGCCAGCCACCGTCGATGGTTGCCGCGACGACGGATGATCTTCATGACATCCATACGTACTGTGCACGTTACCCGCACGATGCGCGGAGTCGCTTCGCAGGTTGCATTGATGAGCGAGCACTTGTCAGATGCAAATTCAACTCATTCGGACGTTCACGGGTCACGGTACGGGTCGTGCGAACGCAATGGAATCGTTCGCCGAATACCTGCAGGAACAGCGCCCGAGGATCTTCGTGAAAGTCACCGAAATGCGTTACGTCGACTTACCGCACACGACGGGTCGGCAACTCGCGGCCCTCGCCCGCGAGTGGAAGCGCCAGCATCGCGTCGTTGGGCACAGGAAGACGAAGGCTCACGAGGAGTAACGCGGTGCGCGCTATTCGGCGCGTGCGCGGAGAGTCTCCTGGGCGTCGTCCGAGAAGGTGGCCATGATTTGTTGACGGTTCTCCATGTCGATGGCGGCCTGAAGGCCGGGGATCTCGAGCGCGCTCCACATGCCTTCCTTGGTGAGCGCGACGCCGATGGGGCTGTTCAGCATGATCTCTGCTGCCTTCTCGTAGGCACGGTCGAGCAGCGCAGCATCGGGGACGCACTCGATGACCAGGCCGATTCGCTCGGCTTCGGCGGCGTCGAAGATGCGGCCAGTCAACATCAACTCCTGTGCCCTTGCGGCACCGACGAGGCGTGGCAACAGCCAACTGGTTCCGATGTCGCAGGCCGACAGACCGATACGAATGAAAGCGGCGTTGAATCGCGCTGTGGTCGCCGCAATGCGGATGTCGCAGCCAAGTACCAGTGCGAAGCCGCCACCAGCCGCGGGACCGTTGACGGCCGCGATGATCGGTTGCGGGATCGACCGCATGTGGGGAATGAGGGAGGCGATGTGTTTCTGGGTCGCAAACGAGGCCTCGACCTTTCCGGGCTGTTTGCGTCCGGGTGCGGTTCCGTAGCCACCGAGGTCGAGGCCCGCGCAGAAACCTCGACCCGCGCCCGTGAGGACGACGACCCGTACCGACGCATCATCGGCAAGTGTGTCGAGAGTGGCGTGCAGCGTCTCGACGAGCTCGCTCGTCATCGCGTTCAGCTTGTCGGGTCTGTTCAGTGTGACGAGCGCGATTCCCGGGGACGGCGTGGAGAGTTCGATGACGGCCATTTGCTCATCATGTCACGGGCACATGCGGCGGTAGAACGAACCGATAGGTGAGGTTGACGCGGGGTGAGTGGCTTGCCTTGGTCTTGGCCAGGCAGTGCTTCCAGTGGGTCTGCGTTTCGCCACTCATCACAAGAAGCGATCCGTGCGGGAGATACACACGCACGGTCTCGCCCGATGTGCGGTGACGAAAGTCGAACCGACGCTCGTCGCCGAACGACAGTGAGGCAATGACCGGAGTCGGGCCAAGTTCGGGTTCGTCGTCGGCGTGCCATCCCATCGAGTCATCGCCCGATCGATAGAGATTCGCCAGAACGGAATTGAATGCGACGCCGGGAAACCTCGAAGCAAGGTGCGATTCACAGAGTTTCCTCAGTTCGGTCAGGGCGGGAGTCCACGTTTCGGGAACGCGCCGAACACCGGAGTACGCATATGACACGCCATCATCGGCGACCCACGCCGACAGGCGCGGTTCGGCCATCTTCTTGCCGAACAGGACGAGGTCGTGCGACTGCCACGGAGTTTCCTCGATCAACCGGGCGAAGATCGCGTCGGCCTGCTGCGGATTGATCCAAGACTCGTTCAGTAACGCAGATCCGTCACGGGGCAGCAGCTCGCGCCAATCGTCGCCATTGGCCTGGTCGAAGTCGAGGCGCATCGTGACCCGAGAATAGGATGCCGACCAGGGGGTTTCACGTGTCTCAGGTCGACTACAACCCGTTCGCAGGTCCCGACTTCGAGGATCCGGCAGCCGCGCACAAGCGCTTGCGCGAATCGTGTCCCGCGCACCGCTTCGAGGGTGCCGGATTCCGGTTCGTCAGCCTGACGCGCCACGAAGATGTCTTCGGGGCTCTGAAGAACATCGATACGTTCTCGTCACTGTGGGGTCAGGGCCCGCACCGCAAGCCGGCAATCGCGTTGTTCAATGACCCGCCCGAACACACGAGGTTCCGGCGCCTCATCAACACCTCGTTCACGCCGCGGGCAGCGATGGCTCTCGAGCCGATGATCACGACACTCGTCGACGAACTGGTCGACGAGATGTTGTCGGCGCCGTCACGAGGCGGCGATCTTCACGATGCACTGGCGATGCCGTTGCCCGTCATCGTGATTGCCCGCATGCTGGGCGTGCCCGAAGAGATGCGCGACACCTTCAAAGAGTGGAGCGACTCACAGTTGCAGGGAATGAACGGCACGGACCCCGCGCGCGAGGCGCGGGCCCGCAAGGCCCTCGCCGAATACATGTTGGCCGAAGCCGAAAAGCGCAGGGCGCTCGCCCGCGAAGGCGGCGACATGCCTGCCGACATCATCTCCGACATCGTCGCCGCGTCACTCGATGACGAGCGTCCGATCACCGATGCCGAGATGCTTTCGCTTCTCACGCAGATCCTCGTTGGTGGCAACGAAACGACGACCTCACTCATCACGAACCTGATGTGGCGACTCCTTGGCGACCGTCAACTGTGGGAACAGGTCGTCGCCAACCCTGCGTTGGTCGACGTGGCGGTAGAGGAGAGTCTGCGCTTCGACCCGCCGGTACTTGGTCTCTATCGCACGGCGGCGTGCCCCGTGACGATGTCGGGAACCGAGATCGAAGCCGAAGAAAAGGTTCACGTGCTGTACGCGTCGGCGAACCGTGACGCCGATGTATGGGAACACCCCGACGAATTCCGTCTCGACCGCGATCTCAATAGGTTGCGTCAGCACTTGTCGTTTGGGTTTGGCACCCACGTGTGTCCGGGAGCTGCGCTCGCGAGAACCGAGGCACGGATCGCACTGCACAAATTGGTTGCGGCTGCGCCAACGTTGCGCCTTGCGGGT
>JBJTYJ010000051.1:0-3033 GCA_046082705.1 Actinomycetota bacterium
GGCTGCGAACACCGCGGCGCACATTCACGAGATGTCGGGCGGTCGATTCGGCTTCGGCATTGGTGTCAGCCACGGCCCGGTCGTGTCGCGCCTCGGCGTACAGGCCGGCAAGCCCCTCTCCGACATCCGCAACTACGTCGATGCGATGCGCACGCAGGAACAGTTTTCTGGTCAGCTGCCACCCGTGTATCTCGCGACGATGCGTGATCGCATGCTCTCGCTTGCCGCCGAAATCGGCGAAGGCGCGATCTGGGCGAATGCTTCGCTGCGCCACATGCCGACGCAACTCTCGCGTCATGCGGGTGAGTTCCGCGACGGGTTCATGCTGACCAACATGATCCCCACCGTCATCGACGACGACATCGAGGCGGCGCGCGCAATCAACCGCAAGACGATGCGTGGCTATGTCATTCTCCCCAACTACCGCAACTACTGGCGCGAGGCGGGATACGCCGAGGAAATGGATGCCGTCGAAGCGATGATCGCCGAAGGCCGCCGCGACGACCTGCCATCAGCGATGAGCAACAGGTGGCTCGATGACTGCACCCTGAGCGGCCCCGTCGACCGCGTGCGCGACGGCCTTGCCGCTTGGTACGCAGCCGGTGTCACACCGATCGCCGTCATGTCGTCGACATCTGGCGGCCAGGCCCACGCCATCAAACAGTTGATCGACGCCTACGCCTGATCGGCGAGCAGGTCGCGTTCCGCGAGAAACGCCCGCACACGAGACGCAACGTCGTCACGAACCCGCCGAACGAAGTCGAGGTCACGCCCGGCCGGGTCGTCGATCTCCCAGTCGTAATGCAACTTGCCGGGCAGAACCGGACACTCGTCGCCACAACCCATCGACACGACCGCATCGACCTCTTCGAGCATCTCCATCGTCCACTTCTTTGGCACCGCACCGTCGAGGGGGATTCCAACTTCTTGCATCACCGCCGCCGCAGCGGGATTGATCGCCGCACCGGTGGCCGAGCCGGCTGACATGACAACGACACCAGGTTTTGCCCAGGCAGACGTGAATGCCGCGGCCATCTGCGACCGACCGGCGTTGTGCACGCAGAGGTAGAGAACGCCGAAACTCATCGCTCGACCATTCGCCCACCGAAGACCAAAGTCGCCGCGGCGAGACCCACGGCGCCACCAAGGAACTGACCGACGAAGAACATCGGCAACGAGGAAGGATCGAGGCCCGCGAAGGAATCCGAGAACGAACGACCCACGCTGACGGCGGGGTTGGCGAAACTCGTCGACGAGGTGCACCAATACGCCGCCGTGATCCATGCGGCGACCATGTACGGAATCAGCGCCGCACGATCCGAGCGAATGAACCCCTCGATCAACAACACGAGCACCGCCGTCGCCACGACTTCACCCGCGATGATCGGCCCTCCATCGCGAAGCTTGTCGGAAACGTTCACCACGTCGAGGCCGAACATTGCGTTGGCCGTCATCGCACCAAGACATGCACCAACGACCTGTGCGGCGACGAACGGCAGGACATCACGACTGGCAAGGCGGCCCGCAAGCCACTGCACGACCGATACGACCGGGTTGAACTGCGCACCTGACACCGGGGCGAGCAATGTGATGAAGAGAATCGAACCACCGGTGGTTGCAATGGTGTTGGCGAGCAGTTGTACACCTACGTCACTGCTCAAACGCTCGGCCATGATGCCCGAACCGACGACAACCGTGACGATGCCCCACGTGCCGAGCATCTCGGCGCCGAGCCGACGCCCCATCACCTTGGAAACCGTGCTCAACAGCAGCTTCCGTCGACGCCGCACGACCCGCCGTCGGCGGCAACGTTGATCAGTCGACGTGTCGTCGGCGGTGCGGCCATCGTGCCGGCATCACCGTTTTCGTCGATCACCGTGTAGATCTCCCACGAGATTTCGGGGCCGTGCACCCACACCTTGTCCTGCAGGGCATAGCAACAACTCGTCGCTTCCTGGAGCGTCGTTGCAAGACCCTTCGACTGTGCCGACTCCGCGGCCGCGACAACTTCATCGGTCGATGACACTTCGACACCGATGTGGTTCAGCGTTCCCGGTGCTCCCCCGTTGGCGATGAGCACCAACTTGAGCGGCGGCTCATCGACGACGAAGTTCGCGTAATCGTCACGAACCTTGTGGGGCCGAACACCAAAGAGGTCGGAGTAGAACGCGATTGCGCCGGCGAGATCGCCGACGCCGTTGATCGGTCGCAACCCACGGTCAGCCACCACCTGAAGATCCTCCGCGATTGCGGTTTGGTCCAAGGCACCAAGCGCGGAACCTGGGTGTGGTACTCGGCCAATCCGGAACTGGCGGCAGAAGTCGCTCAGCTGTTGCCGGCGCGCATTTCGGCGTAGCCGGGGTCGCTCGGCCAGTTCGGCTGGAACATGTGCCACTGCTCGGGTGCGCGGCGGATGAGTGACTCGAGTTCGGTTGCGAGTTTCTGGGTTCCTGCTGCGACGTCGTCGCGCAGTCTTCCGGTGCGGGTCAGGTCGATGGGTGGCCGCACGATCGCATGGTGGCCGTTGTAGCGATCGGTGAAGTACACCGCCGCGGTGATGAGTGGCGCCCCGGACCGAATGGCGAGGGTGACGGGCCCACCGGGCAGCGTCGTGGTCTCGCCGAAAAATTCGACCGACAGGCCATCACCTTTCAAGTCGCGGTCGCAAAGCAGACACACGATGTGGTTGTCGCGCAGCGCCGAAAGAATGTCGGCGGCAACGCCTTCGCCGAGTGGCACGACGTTCATGCCGAGGTTCGTGCGCAGATTCGTGAACCACTCGAACAATTCGGGGGGCTGCAATGGTTCGACAACCACGGTCGCCTTGTATTTCTGGTCGGCAAGCCAACGTCCCGCCCACTCCCAGCCACCGAGATGCGGGAGCGCAAGGATCACTCCCTTGCCCTTGCCGAGACCTTCGATCACACGTTCGAACCCGTCGAGCGTGAACGAATTGTCGACGACCTCGCGTGGCAGATTCGGGAGGCGAAAACTCTCCACGTAGTAGCGCGCATAGCTGTCGAATGAGTCCTG
>JBJTYJ010000052.1:0-7161 GCA_046082705.1 Actinomycetota bacterium
TTCGGTGACGTCTTCACCGCGCAGGTTGGGCGAGGTGAGATAGAGCATGCGGTCGCCGAACGACCACGATGCTTCAACGAGCGCGGTCCACGTGGCCGCATCGCACACACCATCGGTGCGCAGTCCGCGAGACGCTTGAAAGTCGACGACCGCCTGTTCGGTCACCGAACAGTAGAGGCCGTCGTCTTCGACATCGCGCGCGAGAAAACCCGCGGTGCGCAGGCGTCGTTGGAGATCACTGACGGTGGGCGAGCGAAGCCCGGAGGTCAGTGGGAAGGCGTCAGAAATTCCGACAACTCCTGGAGAAGGGCACCCTTGCCTTTGGCGCCGACCATGCGCTTTTTCATCTCGCCCTTGTCGAAGACGAGCAGCGTCGGGATGCTCATGACACCGAAACGCTGTGCGATGTCGCCGTGGTCGTCGACGTTCAACTTCGCGATGACGAGGTTGTCCTTCTGCTCGGCCGCAATCTCGGTGAGGATCGGCGCGATCATCTTGCAGGGGCCGCACCATTCGGCCCAGAAGTCGACGAGGATCGGCTTGTTGGATGCGTTGACCGTTTCGTCGAAGGTGGAACTGGTGAGTGTCACGATGCCGTCTGCCATGGGGCAGAGTCTACGGCGCGACCCCGAGGGTGACGGAACCCGCTTCGTTGATTGTCAGTGCTGGTCTTCGAGCCAGCGTTCGCAATCGATTGCGGCTATGCAGCCCGACCCGGCCGCGGTGATTGCCTGGCGGTAGGTGTGGTCCTGAACGTCGCCACAGGCGAACACGCCCGGGACGTTCGTGTACGACGAACCCGTGCGCGTGAGCAGATAACCGCTGTCTTCCATGTCGAGCACGCCACTGAAAAGTTTCGTGTTCGGTTGGTGACCGATTGCGATGAAGAGACCACTGACATCGAGGTTCGACAACTCACCGGTGACCGTGTCTTTCAACACGATGCCTTCGAGCTGTGAGTCACCTTTCAGTTCGGCGACCTGACTGTTCCACTTGAACTCGATCTTTTCGTTCGCGTGCGCGCGGTCGCGCATGATCTTCGATGCGCGCAATTCGTCGCGACGGTGGATCATCGTTACCTTCGATGCGAACTTCGTGAGGAACACCGCTTCTTCGACGGCACTGTCGCCGCCACCAACGACGGCGATTTCCTTGCCGCGGAAAAAGAAGCCGTCACACGTTGCGCACGTCGACACGCCGTGGCCAACGAGGTCGGTTTCACGCGGCAGACCGAGCATCAGCGACTGTGCACCCGTGGCGACGATGACTGAGTCGGCGGTGAACTCCTTGTCGTGGGTCCACACACGCAGCGGCTTGACCGTGAAATCGATGCGGGCCACCTTTTCGGTGAGGTACGTGGCGCCGAAGCGGCCGGCCTGTTCGCGGAAGCGGCCCATCAGCTCGGGGCCCATGATGCCCTCGGGGAATCCGGGGAAGTTCTCGACTTCGGTGGTGAGCATCAGCTGGCCACCCGGCTGGTCGGTGGTCGAGGACGGTTCGCCCTCGATGACGAGGGGGGCAAGGCTGGCGCGGGCGGCGTAGATGGCGGCGGTCAGGCCGGCGGGGCCCGAGCCGATGATCAGTACGCGGTGGTGGGGAACCGAGGACATGTTGCTCCTGTCTAAATGTCGTCGTTCGAGCGCTGCTTGCGCGCAATGACGAGGCCGGCGAGAAAGAGAACGCCGCCGATGATGAGATACGAAGCCCAGACGGCGGCGTCGCGCGACATTCCGGCATCGAGCGCGGCCTGCAAACCGCGGGTCAGGCCGATGAGGCCAAGGACGGCGACGAGGACGACGCCCGTGAGGATGAGAACCCCGAAAACGATGCCGCGGACGACGGCGATGAGGGGCCGTGTGGTGCGGTCGCGCACGAGGCCGACCCAGCGATCGATGAAGTCGACCGTTTTTGTCGACCAGTCAGGGTCGGTCAGCGGGTTCGACGGCACCGCGCCAGCCTAACTGTGGGACCCGACGCTCAGCCTCCGTCGGCTGCGGGGGAGGCGACACGCGTGACGATCGTGCATGCCGCCGTGTCGACCACGACGAGAGTGGCGGTAGCGCCCTCGCCGGTGCGGTAAAGCGCATACGTACCGAAGGTGGTGACAAGTTCGCCGGGTGCAACGAGGGTGAGGTCGGGGCATCCGTCAACCTCGGTGGTTGCCGAGCCATCGGGAGTCAGTGCGGCGTTCTTGACGGGGTTCGGGGTCTCGGCCTTCGGTGCACTGACGCGGCCGATGCCGAGGCCGACGACGAAAAGACCCGCGGCAGCGACGGCGGTGAGGGCCATCAACCGGGTGCGACGGCGCGAGGCCAGCGACACGACATTATTCGGGGCATCACTCTTGGGTGTCTCGAGCGCCTCGAGTGCTGCGGCGATGTGCATCTCGCGGCGTGCGGGGTCGACGACAGGCCGCGACATGCCGCGCAGGGCAGCGTCGAGTGCGTCGTCGTTCGGGCCGGTGGTGGGATCGGTCATGGTGAGTCGTCCGTCGTGTGTGACGTCGGGTGGGTCAAGTTTGCTTCCCCCGCAGGCTTTTGTCCCGTCACCGACTCGGCCGGGCCGAGATGCTGCGCCAGGGCCTCTTTGCCGCGGGCCAGCCGCGAACGAACGGTGCCAACGGGAACTCCCAGTACCTCGGCGATCTCGGCGTAGTCGAGGTCGGCGACGTAACGCAGTACGAGGGCCACACGAAAGTCGTGGGGCACCTTCGCCAACGCCCCCGCCACGGCACTCGACTGGTCGAGGTGTTCGACAAGGCCGGCGGTTGGGTCGGATTCGGGACGTGCCGTTTCGGTTACGGTGAGCACTGTGGGGTCGGCAGCGCGTGGTGCGCGCTGCACGCGGCGAATTTCGTCGATGGCCGCGTTGGTGGCGATGCGGTAGATCCACGTCGACAGGTTCGACCGCCCGTCGAAGCGGGGGAGGCCCCGCACGATTGCCAGAAGCGCGTTTTGCACCGCGTCGTCGGCGCTTTCCCGGGACAGAACCATGCGGTGGCACACGGCGTGAACCGCGTCGTAGTGCAGGCGCAACAGCGCATCGACCGCGGCGCGTTCGCCCGAGCGGGCCCGCGTGAGCAGATCCGTCTGCTCGACGTCGACGGCGCCCGCGTTCACGCTCGCAGGCTACCCAACCCGCTCGCTATGTAGCCGTAAACGCGGCGCCGGCGAGGACACCTTGGAAGGGGTTCTTCGTACTGCAGGCCGAGCTGACCCCGGCCTCGCGGAACCAGACGAGCAGGTACTTGGCGGGGTCGGCGACGACGAAGGTGGTCGCACCGACCTCGGTGCCGTAGTTCTTTGCCACGCGCGGGCCCCACTGGTCGAGGGTTGCGGGCGCGACATCGCTCGCCGCGTACACCTCGATGCCCCACGGTTTCGTTTGCGGGTTCACCATCAACGTGCCCGCCGCCGGAGCGGAGAGTTCGAGAATGACACCGACGCCACCCTTCGAACCGAAGAATTTGTCGCCGTAACACACGGTGCGCCATTGCGTGCGCGGAACGCCGTCGAGAAGGAACGGCAACAGGTCGTCGTTCTCGACGCCGTCGTCACCGTTCGGGTCGAAGCTCATCGCGCGCGTGATCGTGATGGGACCCGCGGGAACGGCCGCTGCCGTTGGTGATGTTTCGACAACGACCTCGTCGGGGGCGATCGTCGTGTCGCTGGCGATGCTGCGCCATGCGACGATGCCGGCAAGCGCGACGATCAACACCATTGCTGCGGCGAGCATCGTCGATGGTGCGACGGAAAAACGTCGCGGTGCACGTTGCGTCGGCGCCGAGTTGGCGCGCGCGACCGGATTGCTGATGGTGGGTTCACCGGGAATAACGGGTCGATCTGATCCCGACATGGGCGAGATCGGATGCGACTCGTTGAAGCCGGTCTGACCATTTGCCGGCGTGAGTCCCGTCGGTGTTCCATCGACACCCGCTTCGCGGATGCGGTACAGCGTTTCGTAAACGTGCAGACCCGTGGCAGGGCGGCGGTCGGGGTCGCGCCGCAGCATGAGATGCACGTAGTTCGTGAGGGCCGGCGGCAAATTCGGCCGTTTTTTCAAGAGATTCGTGGGCTCACGCTGCACACGGGCGAGCGCGGTGTCGACGTCGGATTCGCCGATGAACGGCACGCGTCCCGCCAGACATTCGTAGAGAACGAGGCCGAGTGAATAGATGTCGGCGCGACCGTCGAGGGGTTTGCCACGCACCTGTTCGGGCGACAGGTACTTCGCGGTGCCCATCATGATGTTCTGGTTCGTGAGGTCGGCCTCGGTTGCGTTGACCGACTTCGCGATGCCGAAGTCGGCGAGCATCACGCGACCCGTTTGCGTGAGAAGAATGTTGCCCGGCTTGATGTCGCGGTGCACGATGCCCGAGTCATGTGCCGCGTCGAGTGCACTCGCGATCGCCATGCCGATGTGAATGGTGAGTGATGGACTGAGGCGCGTCTTTTGGTCGAGCACCTCGCGCAGCGTCATGCCCTCGACGTATTCCATGATGACGGCTTGTTGGCCGTCGTTCTCGACGACGTCGTAGACAGTCACGATGTTCGGGTGACTGAGGTTGCTAATGGCCTGCGCTTCACGACGGAAACGTTCAACGACGATGGCATCGTTGTTGTGTTGGGCCTTCATCATCTTCACCGCGACTTTGCGCGAGAGTGAGATGTCGTTGGCGAGCCACACTTCGGCCATGCCACCCTGGCCGATTCGTTTTTCGAGCCTGTAACGCGCACCAATGAGCGTGTTGGGTACGAGTGACGAGGCCATTGCGTTACCGACGCTAGTTGTGGGCGCCCTTCAAATTGAGGAATTACTGCGCGTCAAAGAACGCCGTGTCTATGGTGCGTCAAAGAACGCCGTGTCTATGGCGCGTCAAAGAACGCGACACCGATGGTGCCGCGGCCGGCGTGCGTGCCGATGACGGCACCGATGTCACCGACCTCGATCGAGCCCGAGTAGACGGTACGCAACTGCGCGAGGAACGCGTCGATGTCGTCGCACTCGGCGTGGAGGACTGCGAGGTCGGAGATGTTGCCGTGGTCCTTCACCTTTTGGATGAGAAAGGCGAGCGCCTTCGAACGCGTGCGCTGGCGACCGCCTTCTTCGACCTTGCCCTCGCGGACGTCGATGATCGGCTTGATAGCGAGGGCCGAGGCAATCATTGCCTTGGCTCCGCCGATGCGGCCGCCCTTCTTCAGGTTTTCGAGCGTGTCGAGGGCCCCGTACACATGGACCCGTGTCGACAGCGCCTTGCCCATGGCTTCGACTTCGTCGAGGCCGGCACCGGTCTGGGTGGCCTGGGCGCAGGCACGCACGATGATGCCCTGGCCCATCGAGACACTGCGGCTGTCGACGATGCGCACCGGCAGGTCGGCGGCGACGGCCTTGGCGGCGATTTCTGCGCTTTGCATCGTGGCCGAAAGGGCCGACGACAGCGAGACCACGACGATGCCCGTGGCACCTTGGGCCTGCAGGCCGCGATAGGCGGTTTCGAACTGGCCGGGTGAGGGGGCGGCGGTTTCGGGAAGCACCGGCGATGCAGCGCACTTGGCCCAGAACTCTTTCGGCCCGAAGGCCTCGCGGTCGATGTAGTCGGTGTCGCCGAAGCGGATGGTGAGGGGAACGACCACGATGCCGTACTGGTCGATGATCGACTGCGGGAGGTCGCAGGCGCTGTCGGTAACGATGCGAACTGTCATGGGACAAAACCTAGTTGTTGGAGTTTGGGTTGGCCTTTTCTGTCGGCCGCGACGGATGGTCGGCCGCTGCAAGTGCGGCCTCGATGGCCCGCCTGCGCCTGCTGCGCCAGTTGTGGGCCCACCAGGTGAGCAATACCAACAATGCGGTGGCGGTGACCACCTGGCCCAGGCCCGCGATTGCGCTGACGTTGGCCGTGATGGTGACCGGTTCGCCGAGGGACAGGTCTCCGCGCGGGGTCAGCAGCTGTACCGTGACGGGGAATCGACCACTCGACCGCGCCTCGACGGCCATGACAACTTCGGCGCTGGCGTTGGCGGGAACCTCCAGTACCTGGCGGGGTTGGGCGAACTTCAATTTCGCGCTGCGGAATCTCACGACGGCGCGCAGCGCAGTGTCGGCGGTGTTGCGGACCTGCAGACGCAGTTCGGCCTTGCGGGAACTGAGCGTGAAGTTCGCCGCGGCGGGCAACCCGAGCGAACCGAGCACGGCCTTCGTCGCCGTGCGCAGGTTCTTCTGCAGCGCGGCGTTGAGCACCGGGTCGGTGCGGCTCGAGAGCATCGTCGTGAGCATCGCGGGCCAGTCGTTGCGCCGCGGGTCGTTGTCGCCGAGCATCGAGATCGTGTTGTTGACCCGTGGCGTCAGTTCGTCGATGAGGGCTTTGGTGCGCTCGAGGGACGAGTCGACACCCGTCGACAGATTGAGGACGTCACCCGTCGTCTCGGTTGCCGCGGGTCGGGGCTGGGTTGCAACCTTCAGCACCGGGCTCGACCCGACGAGTCGGAACAGTTGTTTCAATACGGCCGGGTCGGCGGGTCGTGCATCCTCGGTTCCGAGGGCAACCATGACGAGGCCGAGGTCCTTGCCCATGCCGAGAAGTGACTCGCGCTGCAACACCAGACCGGCCGTCACCGTGACGGCGCGGGCCACCGGACTTTGGGTCGAGTCGGCGAGCCGGGTCGCGTACACAGGGTCGATGCCCTGCACGAGAAGCGTCGAGCCATCGCTCGCGCGGGCGCGGTAGGTGAGTGCCGAGTCGACAAGGCCACGGAAACCGGAGGTGTCGATTGCGCGTGGCGTGAGGATGGCACCACGCACACCAACGTCGCGCAGCAGCACGGCACCGCTGGCGTTCAACTTTTCGTCGATCACGATGACCCCACGATCGGGGGTCACGCCGATCGCTGCTGCAATTGCGTCTTCGCCCGCGCGCATCTGCGAAGCGAATGCTTCGCCCATCCCGACGGCGGCCATTGCCCCCGCATTCAGCGGCACGAAAGTAGAAGCGGCAAACGTGTGGCGACCCGCTTCCGCGCGCAGGTCCGCGAACGCCGCCGCACCGGCGACGGCGGCCTGGTCGGCCTGCAACGACACGAATGCACCGGCGTTTTTGCCACCAGGAGCATCGACACCGTAAGCATCGACAAGATTGCTCAATTGGGTCGAAAACTGTGGCGAAAC
>JBJTYJ010000053.1:0-4281 GCA_046082705.1 Actinomycetota bacterium
GGGTACGTCGGTTGCAACCGACCAGCAACTCGCTGGCGCAATCATGAAGCTCGGTGGCAGCGTCTTTCTGTGGGCGATCGTCATTTTCATGTTCTTCAGACGTTTTGCCGCGAACTTCAACGCGGAGCAGAGCTATGTCCGTGACACCACGTTGACGTTCGAAGAAGTCGAGCAGGCTTTCGAGAAGACCCCGCCGGCACCCGAACCGCAGCGGTGACTAAGTCCAGCGGAAGGTGCGCGCGGCGACCGCGGGCATGACAATCGCCCACGCGAGCAACACGAGCCACGACGTAGCGGTGTGGGCACCTGCCGACATGAGCGAGCCGGCCAACACATCGGCCAATGCATGTGTCGGTGTTGCCCGACCGATCGCTTCGAGGAACGATGGCAGCCGATCGAGTGGAAAGAGCACCCCGCCAAGGAGAAGCAGCACGAGATAGAGACCGTTCGACGCCGCAAGGTTCACTTCGCCGCGGAGGTTGCCCGCAAGCGTGAGACCGATTCCTGCGAAAGCGAACGTGCCCAGGATGACTGCAGCCGGAGCAAGCAGCCAGTTGGCAGCGTTCGGTGTCCATCCAAGAGCGAGGCCGAGCAGAACGAGGAGCGCCATTTGCACACCCTCGACACAAACGACCGCAACGGTTTTCGCCCCAATGAGTCGACCCGTCCCGAGCGGCGTTGCTGCCAGGCGCTTCAGGACCAGGTACGAGCGCTCGAAGCCGGTGGCGATGCCGAGGCTGACCATCGACGTGCTCATGACGGCAAGCGCGAGGATGCCTGGTACCAGGAAGTCGACGGGTTCATCGGTGTCGGAGGGCAGGATGTCGACGCTGCCGAAAAAACCCAACAGGAGAAGGGGAATCCCGAGGGTGACGAGGAGTTGTTCGCCGTTGCGTCGCACGAGTGACAACTCGGCGCCGATCTGTGCGGTCAATGGGCTCATGACTCTTGATCCTTTGTGAGCATGCGGAAAATGTCCTCGAGGCGTTCGCCCCCGACGTTCAGGTCGTGGAGTGGAAGTGAGTTCGACCCCAACCAGACCGAGATGCGTGACACGAGATCGCTCGCCATCGATGAATCGGGCGAGGAAAAACTGATGATGAACTCGTCACCGTTGGCAACCACGTCGAGTCCGATGTGTCGCGTGAGCGCCACCGCATCGAGTGATGGCGACGAGCGGAAGCGCACGGTCGTGCGGGAAGAACGCAGGTTGGCGAGCGTGCTGTTGGCGACGATGTGTCCACGATTGAACAGCACGACCCTGTCAGCGAGTCGTTCGGCTTCATCGAGTTCGTGGGTGGCCAGCACCACGGCACATCCTTCGGCAGCGAGATTGCGGATGATGGCGCGCACGTCATCGCGACCGTTCACGTCGACGCCTGCCGTTGGCTCGTCGAGGAAAGCGACGCGTGGCCGTGCTGCAAGGGCGAGGGCAAGGCACAGGCGCTGTTTTTCGCCACCCGAGAGCCGTCGCCACGTTGCGGTTGAACGATCTGCAAGACCGACTCGTGCAACCAGTTCGTCTGCGGAGGCGCCACGGTCGTAGAGACGACAGAACTGGGCCACCGTCTCACCCACGCGAGCGCTGGGGTAAACGCCACCGTCCTGGAGCATCACTCCCACCTCTCGATGCAGTGCGGTGCGTTGCGTCCACGGGTTCAGGCCGAGCACCCGTACCGAACCAGTCGTCGGTTGGCGAAAACCCTCGCAGGTTTCGATGGTGCTCGTCTTGCCCGCGCCGTTCGGACCAAGCACCGCCGTGACCTCGCCGAACTCGGCCGTGAACGACGCATCGTCGACGGCCCGTAGCGGGCCGTAGTGAACGCTGAGGTTCTCGACTTCGACCGCCGCCATTGCCCCCAGCGTACGGGGAGAGGGCAGGTAGCCTTCTCATCCTGTGATCGACGTCCGTCTGCTGCGCAACGCCCCCGATGCCGTGCGGGCCGCAATGGATCGTCGGGCGAAACCCGACCTCATCGAGCAACTCGACCACGCGCTGCGCCTCGATGCCCGACTTCGTGACATCGTCGTCGAGCGCGACGAGGTGCGTCGACAGGTCAACGACATTTCCAAGCAGGTGGGTTCACTCCGCAAGGCCGGCGACGGGGCCGCAGCCGAGACGCTGATGGCAAAGAGCCGCGACCTTGGGGCCCGTGAAACGGGTCTTGCGGCCGAGTCGGTCGAAGTCGAAGCCACCCTCCGCGACGTCATGTTGCGCATCCCGAACATGCCCCATGACGATGCGCCGAACGGTGCGGGCGACCACGAAAACCCCATCGTCGTCGGGCCCAACAATTTGCCCGGTTCGTTTCCTGCATATCGCCGCGTACCCCACTGGGAGACCGCCGAAGAATTGGGCATTCTCGACAACGAGCGTGCCGTGAAGATTTCCGGCGCGATGTTCACGATGCAGCGTGGTCTTGGTGCAACGCTCGCGCGGGCGCTGTGTCAGTACGCGCTCGACTCGAATGCCGATGCATTCGAAGAAATTCGGCCCCCGTCACTCGTCACATCAGCCACACTCACCGCCACCGGCCAGCTGCCGAAATTCGCCGACGATGCCTATTCGATCGAGCGCGACGACTTGTGGTGCATTCCCACTGCCGAAGTCCCCCTCACCTCCATCTACGCCGGTGAAATCCTCCACGACGACGAATTGCCAAAGCGCCTCATGGCGTGCTCACCGTGTTACCGGCGCGAAGCGGGTTCGGCCGGTCGCGACACGCGCGGCATGCTGCGTGCACACGAATTCGACAAGGTCGAGATCCTTGCCCTTGCGCTGGCCGAGCAGGCACCTGAGTTGTTGGTGGAACTGCGCAATCGGGCCGAGCGCCTCATCTCGGATCTTGGTTTGCCGTATCGGATCATCGAAATCTGCACGGGCGACCTCGGCCAGAGCCACCACCGCAGTTTCGACATCGAGGTCTATGCCCCGGGCTGCGATGCCTGGCTCGAGGTCAGTTCGGTCAGTTGGTTCTCCGACTACCAGGCGCGCCGCGCCGACATACGCGTGAAGCGCGGTACGCAAAAAGGAACCGAAATTGCCCACACGCTGAACGGTTCGGCGCTTGCGGTGCCGCGCGTGTGGGCAGCGATCCTCGAGAACTTCCGCGAAGAAGACGGATCGGTCACCGTTCCTGCCCTCCTGCGTCCGTACATGCGCGGCGCCGAACGCATCACACGGCCATGAGTCTGCGCGACCGGCGCGTGCAGTACGAGACCGCGGGTCTCGATGTTGCAGACCTCGACACATCACCCGTCGTGCAATGGCAACGTTGGTACGACCAGGCCGCCGAGGCCGGGGTTGCCGAGCCGAATGCAATGACCGTGTCGACGATTGCCGACGATGGCGCCCCCGATGCGCGCGTCGTGCTCGTGCGGGCCGTCGACGAACGAGGATTCGTGTTTTTCACCAACTACGACAGCGCAAAGGGCAGACAAATCAACGACGACCCCGTTGCTGCCGCGACGTTTGCATGGCTCGACCTGCACCGGCAGGTGCGCGTACGCGGCACCGTCGAACGCGTCGGTGACGACGAAAGTGACGAGTATTTTGCATCGCGGCCCCGCGACTCGCAGATCGGTGCGTGGGCATCACCGCAGTCGCAGCCGATCACTGACCGTGCAATGCTGATGGCACGCGTCGAGGAAGCAACGGCGCGCTTCGAGGGGTCGCTCGTTCCGCGGCCACCGTACTGGGGTGGATTTCGACTGCGTCCGGTCAGCATCGAGTTCTGGCAGGGCCGACCCAATCGCCTCCACGACCGGTTTCGTTACAGCCGTCGTGATGCAGGGAGCTGGACGATTGAACGTCTCGCCCCGTAGGTGAATTCAGATCGACAGAGGGAAGGTTGTTGCTGCGGCGGCCAACGCTTCGACCAGACTCTGCGAGTGCGGGTTCAACCCCGGGCCTTCCCAGTCCCAAAAGAGTGGACTCGTTCCGCGCACGCGCGGGGGAAGTTCCAACTGTGCCCCGCCGAGACGGGGGACATTGACAGGATTTTTCGGGTGCAGGCCGCGTAGTTCCTGGGGGATGGCTTCGAGGTCGGTACGCACGTCGTAGGCCGGAAGCCGCTCACGGATGTGTTGGCCAACGTGATGGGCAAGGTCGCGGTTCGACCCGCCGAGTAGCAGCGATGCCCACATGCCCATGCGCCCGTAGCCGTGCACGGTGACGACGATGTCGACGTTGGCGAAGAACTCGGCGAGTTTCTCCGAGTGTTCGGGCGACACCTTTGTCGACGGTATGTGCCATTCCATGCCGACGGGCTGGTGCACGCC
>JBJTYJ010000054.1:0-3270 GCA_046082705.1 Actinomycetota bacterium
CCGACGCCGCGGGTTGGGGAGAGGGCGGCATCTATCTGCCCGGCTACACGCACCTGCAGCGCGCCCAGCCCGTTCAGTTGGCGCATCACCTTGCGGCGCACGCATGGTCGTTGCTCCGCGATGCCGACCGCATTCACGCCACGATCGAACGAGCCAACGTGTCGCCACTCGGTGCAGGAGCCCTCGCCGGAACGTCGCTGCCCATCGACCCGGTGCCGACGGCCAAGGAGATGGGCTTCCGCACAGCGTTCGCCAACTCCCTCGACGCGGTGTCCGACCGCGACTTCGTCGCCGAGGCTCTGTTCGACATCGCGCTTCTCGGCGTGCATCTCTCGCGCATCGGTGAAGAGTGGGTGTTGTGGACCACCGAAGAGTTCGGCTTCGCACGTCTCGACGACGCATATTCGACGGGCTCGTCGATGTTGCCCCAGAAAAAGAACGACGACATCGCCGAACTCGCCCGTGGCAAGTCGGGTCGCCTCATTGGAAATCTCACGGGCCTGCTCACCACGTTGAAGGGCCTGCCGCTCGCATACAACCGCGACCTGCAGGAAGACAAGGAACCACTGTTCGACTCGGTGAACCAGATCATCCTTGCCCTCGGTGCACTGTCGGGGATGATCGCCACGGCGAAGTTCAACCAGCCACGCATGCAGGCTGCTGCCGACGATCAACTTGCATCGGCCACCGACCTTGCCGAGTGGCTGGTGCGCAAGGGCGTACCGTTCCGTAGGGCGCATGCACTTGTCGGTGCCCTCGTGCAGCAATGCATCTCCACCGGAACTCCGCTTGCCGACCTTGCTGCTGCGAGCGCTGATTTCGGTGCAGAGGCAGCGGCCCTCGTTGCGCCGGGTGTCGGTGTGTCGATGCGCATGTCTCCCGGTGGAGCAGGCCCGAAGCCGGCACTCGTGCAGCGGGAGAAGCTGCTGGCGGCCATCGGTGTTGCTCGCCGCGAACAGGAGGACCTGCGTGCTCTATGAACATCGAGTTCGCATTCGGTACGGCGAGTGCGACATGCAGAAGGTCGTCTTCAACGCCCACTACCTGGCGTACTGCGACGATGCCGCCGATTGTTGGATGCGCCATGCCCTTGGCGGCGATCTTCACGACGCGGGTTTCGACTGCATGGTGAAACGTGCCGAGATCACCTGGGTCAGGGGCGCCACGTTCGGCAACGACATGGTCGTGCGACTCGGCGTGACGAAGTTCGGAGTTACAAGCTTCGAGGTTCTTGCCGAGGGCTTCATCAACGGCGAAGAGAAGAGTTTCGAAGCGAACCTGTTCTACGTCAGCACGGTTCCCGGTGTTGCCAAGGCAACACCGGTTCCCGCATTGGTCCGCGAGAAGCTCGGCGTCTATTCGCGCTGAGGCGTGTTCAGATTCGGCGGGTGCCGATCCCGTGATAGCTGCTGGTCGCCAGTGCGTGGTCGTCCTCGACGATGGCGCCGTCGCGCCACACGGTGATCTTTAGATCGGGTGCTGTGCCCGCCGGCTCCATGCGGAGCCAAGCAAGCGGCGCACGACGCCGTTCGCCGTGTCGGCGCAGGGCAGCGCGGAACCGGTCCTTGGTGTCCTGGCTGAAGTACTGCCAAACGATGGAATGGAAAACGACGGTTGGTTCGTCGGTGAGTCGGGTGAGTTGTTCGTCGATCCAATCGGCGGCATCGGCTTCGGTGGGTGGGCTGTAAATGGCGCTCGTCGAGGCGATGTCAAGCGCGGCATGCAGTCGATCGAATCGTTGTTGTTGGTCGGGCCACACGAATGAGAGAAGCGTGAGGCGACGCTCGGGGTCGCGAATGTCAAGAGGGGAGATGTCGCAGCCGGCGCGCGAGATGACACGCGGACAGCCGGAGATGTCGATACCGGGTTCGCCCCAAGCATCGGCCTCGAAGCGCACCTTCGAATTGGGGTTGCCGTGGGTGGTTGCGCCGTTGTCGAAGTAGAAGCGGTCGAAGAGAAGATTGAGGCCGCTCGATGATCCGACTTCGCGGAAGTGGAAGGCGTCGACTCCGTAGGTCCGACCGAAGTGGGCAAGGCCCGTCACGAGCATCGTCGTGCGACCGACTTCGTTCGTCTGCACGGTTCTTCCAAGTCCATCGACGATCGCATCGCGGTTCGTTCGAAGAACGTCGAGGAAGTCTTCGACGAGTGTTTGCAGGGGTTTGCCGCCGACGCTGGGGTAGTGGCGCGCGAGTTGTGGCGCACGACCGGCAAGTACCTCGCGATGGGCGGCACCGAGAATGCGCAGCGCCACTGCATCACGGCTGGGGCGCAGTTTGAGATCCTTGGTGAGGTCGTGAACGATGCCTCCACTTGCGAGGTCTTTGGCAAGGCCCTCGAGAATGGTGACGTTGATCTGCGAACCCAGGTCGGCCGAAGCAAGGGCCTGGATGAGCATGGCGTCGTGCAGGTTCAGTTCGGGCTGTGCCATGGCTCTTTCCCTCCGGGGCGCAA
Organism: Actinomycetota bacterium; assembly: GCA_046082705.1. Lineage (GTDB taxonomy): Bacteria > Actinomycetota > Acidimicrobiia > Acidimicrobiales > Ilumatobacteraceae > F1-20-MAGs119. The sequence continues at coordinate 2,455 of JBJTYJ010000054.1, forward strand.
CGTAGTGCAAATGATCGGCGATACGAGCCGTTCGTCGTGCCAACATTGAGGCGTGAACATCCTCCCCGAACTGCACGAGCGTGGCCTCGTCCACGATACGACTGCGGCCGATCAGCTTGGCTCACGCCTGGCGGATCATTCGGTGGGTGTGTACGTCGGCTTCGACCCAACGGCCGATTCGCTGCATGTAGGTCACCTGCTCGGCCAGTTGATGCTGCGTCGCATGCAACTCGCCGGACACCGACCGTTCCCCCTAGCAGGCGGCGCGACGGGGATGGTGGGCGACCCGTCAGGGCGCAGCGAGGAACGCAACCTGCTCGATGCCGAGACACTGGCGTACAACGTGTCGCGCATCGAGTCGCAGTTGCAGCGCCTTCTCGATTTCTCGCCGGGCAAGTTCCAGGCGAAGTTGGTGAACAACGCCGACTGGACCGCGGGCATTTCCGCACTCGAGTTCCTGCGTGACGTCGGCAAGCACATCACGGTGAACCAAATGCTCGCGAAAGACTCGGTGAAGTCGCGACTTGGTTCCGAACACGGACTGTCGTACACCGAGTTCAGCTACATGCTCCTGCAGGCGAACGACTTCCGTCATCTTGCTGCCGCGCACGATGTCGAACTGCAAATGGGCGGCAGCGATCAGTGGGGCAATATCACCGCGGGCATCGACCTCATCCGCAAGACCCTCGGTCGTTCGGCGCACGGCCTCACGTGGCCGCATGTAGGGGTACATTGCTGAAATTTTTCTTTCCTTTTTGGAATTCCATTCCGAAAAGCCGACCTCGAGCATCGTTTGAACATCAACAACGCAGTGCA
>JBJTYJ010000055.1:0-3128 GCA_046082705.1 Actinomycetota bacterium
TCACTGACCAGACCGTCGACCGACGGGGCAAGCGGCTTGTTCGGGTTGCGAATGATGAGACCCTGCGTGTCGTTGTAGTCGAGGATCGAACCGGTGAGCAGTTCGATGCTGTTCGCGGGGATGATGATCTTGAGACCGTCGATCGTGCGCACCTCGTCGGTGAAGGCCGCAGTGGTGACCTTTTCGAACGAAAGGTCGTAGCGGAAGTCTTCGCCCGGCGCGCTGATGATTTCGACGCGCAAGCCCAACTGTGTGGTCTCGGGTTCCATGTCGCGAAGTTCCTTCAACTTCGCGACACCTTCGGCGGTCACATCGACGATCGCGTTGTCGGCTGTGGTGCCGCCTTCTGCAAAGGGGCTGGTGGGAACGGTTGAACCTGCGAGTGGACCGGGGGGTGTCGTCACGACCGTCAGGGTATCGGCGTCGTCAAGCGCAAGCCGTCAATAACTGGAGATGGCACCGCCACCGTCACATTCGATGCGCTGGCCGGTCACGTAACCCGCGCCCGCGGAGCAGAACCACAGGATGACTTCGGCCACATCGTTCGGCTGACACACCCGCCCGAACGGCGATTTCGCATCGAGTTCGCGCAGGTCCTCCATCTCGCGCTTGCCGTGCATCGAACGCGCGAGGCGCACCCCCATGTCGGTCTCCACCAGCCCGGGCGCGGCGATGTTCACGTGGATGCCGTTGTGTCGTTCTTCCTTGGCGAGGGTGTAGGCCAACGCTTCCATCGCGGCCTTGCCCATGTTGTAGGGCGCACCCTTCGCCGAAAAGTGCGACGTGGCGACCGACGACACGAAAACGATGTCGCCCCGGCCCCGCGTGCGCATCGACGGCAGCACCGCGGCGGCGAGTTGGTGTCCGCCAATCGCATGGACGGCGAGCAACTTTTCGACCTCGGCCGCGTCGGTGTCGGCGACGGCTCTGCCCTTTGAGGCGATGCCCGCGTTGTTCACGAGGATGTCGACGAATCCGAAGTCGGCGACGATGTTCTCGACCATCGCACGGGTTGCCGAGTAGTCGGCAACCGACGCCTGGTAGGTCTTGGCGCGACCACCCGCCGCAACGATCTCGCTGCGCACGGCCTCGGCCTCGTCGGCGCCGCGCGAATAGTTGATTGCCACCGTTGCGCCCTCGGCTGCGAGCCTACGACTGATCCCCGCTCCGATACCTCGACCACCACCGGTGACGAGGGCGACACGCCCGTCAAGAAGTCCCATATGTGCAAACATAACCAAGTGCAGGACGGCAGTCGGAAGGCGATCATCGCGGCGTTCTTCGCCAACCTCGGCATCGCCATTGCGAAGTTTGTCGGCTTTCTGATCACCGCGTCGGCGTCGTTGCTTGCCGAAGCGGCACACTCGCTCGCCGACACGGGCAACCAGGCCCTATTGCTGCTCGGCGGCAATCGCGCCAAGCGTCGGCCCAGCGCTTCACGCCAGTTCGGCCACGGGCGCGAGCGCTACTTCTGGGCCTTCGTCGTTGCTCTCGTTCTCTTCAGCATGGGCGGTCTCTTCGCGCTCTACGAGGGAATCAAGAAATTGATCCACCCACACGAAACCGAAAGCTTCGGCGTGGCAGTTGCGATTCTTGTCGTTGCGATTTGCCTCGAAACCGTCTCTCTCATGACGGCCATCCGCGAAGCCCGCCACGTCAAGCCAAAGTCGATGTCGTGGTGGCGGTTCATCCGCACGTCGAAACAACCCGAACTTCCCGTCGTCCTGCTCGAGGACATCGGCGCCGAAATCGGTCTCTTTCTCGCACTCTTCGGTGTCGTGATGGGCCACTACACGCACAATGCCCGCTGGGACGCGATTGGGTCGGTGTCGATCGGGGTGTTGTTGATTGTCATTGCAGTCGTGTTGGCGGCCGAGATGAAGAGCCTCCTCATCGGCGAGTCGGCCTCGACCGACGACGAAGCCACGATTCTCGCAGCGTTGCGCACGCACGCTTCCGTTGTCACGGTGATCAACCTGCGTACCCAACACCTTGGGCCCGACGAATTGTTGGTTGCGGCAAAGCTCGAATTTCGTGGCGACCTAGCCGTCGCCGAACTGTCGGCCGCGATCAATGAAGTCGAGGCCGGGGTGCGCGGGGCGTGCCCGGCGGCGCGGTTCATCTTCATTGAGCCCGACATGGCCCGCGAGGAAACAGCGCGGTAGCCTGACCGAACAACACCACGGGGAGCTCGTCGGATCGGCGGGCTGAGAGGGTGGCCGCCGCCACTGACCCGAGAACCTGATCCGGGTAATGCCGGCGGAGGGAAGAGATGAGCGGCCAACCAAGCGACAAACGGGTACTCGTGGTCACCGGTGGTTCGGTTCTGCGTGCCGCTCCGGCGCTCGGCCCGTTCGACATGGTGATTGCGGCCGACTCGGGTGTCGACTCGGCATTCGCTCTCGGTCTTGCGCCCGACGTCGTCATCGGCGATCTCGACTCGGTGTCGGATGCGGGTCTGGCACGCGTGCGTGCGGCGGGCATCACCGTTCTTTCGTCCCCCACTGACAAGGACCTCACCGACACCGAACTCGCACTCGCCCATCTGCTCGATGTCGGCGCCACTCAGGCCACATTGCTCAGCCCCGGAGGCGGTCGCCTCGACCACGCACACGGAGTGCTCAGTGCCCTCGCGAGTCCGCTTCTCGCCGCGGTATCGATCGATGCCGTCATCGACACCGCGCACGTGACGGTTCTCCACGGCGCGACGCGACGCCTCATACCGCAGCGTTCTCCCATCACCGCATTGCACGCAATGAACGGCGTTGCGCGCGGCATCACCACCGCGGGTTTCAGGTGGAACCTCAACGGCGAAGATCTCGCACCGTGGGTCAGTCGCGGAGTGAGCAACGAAATGGTCGATCCTGTTGCCACCGTTGCCGTCGACGAGGGAACCCTCATCGTCATTCAACCCCTTTCCTATCCACCAGTCACCAGAGACAACACATGAAGAAAATCGCCGTTTCCATTGCTGCCCTCGGAATGACCATTGCCGCGTGCGGCGGAGATGACGACACGTCGACGCCGAAGTCGCTCACGCTGCTCGCTTACGACTCGTTCACTCCCTCCGAGGGAATCTTCGATGCGTTCACAAACGAAACGGGAATCGCAGTCGAGGTTGTGACGGG
>JBJTYJ010000056.1:0-2048 GCA_046082705.1 Actinomycetota bacterium
TCAAGAGCGCAGCGCGTGCCGCAGAAGTCGTCGCTGCCAAGCGCAGTGCCGCCGTGCTTGACGAAGCGCGGCGCGCACTCGGGGTGGGTCTGCTCGTCGACGTCGCCTATTACAACTCGGTACTTCTCGACGAGATGCTGACGCAGGTACCCGATGCGCACGCTGCGATCATCATTCGCGACTGCGAGTCGTTTGTACGTTCTGCGACGTGGTTCACCGGCACCGATCCGATGCCCGTTGGATGGCCCGACCCAGCGAAGCAACTCGATACGCGCGAACGGTTCATCGGGATGGGTCGCCTGCGTCCCCATACGGGACCCGACGTCGACGCATGGTCTGCGTGGGGGGCAATCGAGCGCAACATCTGGTTGTGGCGCGCAACGAACTCGGTCCTCTGCGATGCGTGGGCAAAGTTTCCCGAGCGAATTTTGTGTATTGATTTCCATGACGTCGTGACGCAACCGACGGCAGTTCTCGCGTCGCTCTTGGCTACCATCGGACTGCCCCTCGACGAAGCCGCAACCGGTGAACTCGAGCGGGCTCTCGTCGAGGCGCGTTCGCGCCAGAACGAGAGGCTGGGTGGCTACCAGATCGGTTCTGCCGACACCTGGACGGCCCGCCAGCAGCGTCTCTTCGCAGAGGCGAGCGAGGAAATCGAGAGTCGAGTGGAGAGTTTGCGTGGCCGACGGGTTGGTTGACGAAGTGGTGGCGATCATTGGCTCGGTGCTTGCTGCGCGTGCCGCCGGCGACGTCACTGTCACGGTCGACTCAGGGATGGGCAACCCACCAGCGTGGGATTCCCTGGCCTTCGTCGAGATCTTCACAACCGTGTCGGAACGCCTCGGCCTCGACGTTAGTGACGACGATGCGATCAATTTCATGACGGTGCGCGAGATCGTCGAGTTCGCGGCCGCCAACCGCGGCTGAACCAATGTCGGTCTGTTCGGCACTCCTGACCGATCGATGGCGCGCCGACGGTGCCGATCTGTCCGCCTTCGAGGGTGCGTTCGGTGCCGAGAAGAAGACTGCGTTGTCGGAAATCCAAGCATCAGCTCAGATTGTGGGGATCGCGGAATTGCTCCGCGCCCGGGGTGTCGGGCCCAACGTGCGGGTGGGCGTGCTCAGCAACCATCGCGTCGAGACGTATCTTGCGGTGCTCGCCGTCGTGTCGGTTGGTGGCACGTTCGTTCCGTTGAACCCGAAGTTTCCGGCCGAACGTCTGCGAACCATCGTCGACCTCGCACGGCCCGTCGTCATCCTCGGCGACCGCTCGACCGTCGCGGTCCACACGGAAGTGGCCGGATCGGTTCCCTTCGTCGACGTCGCATCGGTGGCAGCATCGGTCACCGCGGTGGGACCCTGGCTCCACGACGTTGCGACCGCATCGACAACCGAAAAGGACATCGCTTACGTGATGTTCACGTCGGGCTCGACGGGTACTCCGAAGGGTGTTCCGATTTCGTATGCAAATCTCGCGGCTTACGTCGACGGGGTGACGGAACTTCTCGCAATTCCCGATGGCGCCCGGTTCTCCCAGTTCTTCGACCTCAGTTTCGACCTCTCGATGCACGACATCTTCGTTTCGACGCGGAGAAGGGGAACCCTCGTCGCGCCAACCCAGGTCGATCTCATGATGCCCGGTGCCTACGTGGCACGTGAACGCATCGACGCCTGGTTCTCGGTGCCGCTCGTGGGTGCACAGCTGGGCGCGGGCAAACGCAGGGACGACTTCGCGGGTTTTCGTTCGATGTTGTTCTGTGGTGAAGCGTTGCCGATGGAAACCGTCGCCACGTGCCGACCCTGGCTCGCCGATGGTGGCCGAATGTGGAATCTGTACGGACCGACCGAGGCCACCATTGCGTTCACCGCCGCCGACGTCACCGACTCGTCGCGCACCGACGGCAACGCGTCGATCGGCCGCCCATTCGGCGTCAACCGCACCGCGATGCTCGCGGCCGACGCAACCGTGGCAACCGAACCATTGCTGGGCGACGAGGGCGAACTTCTGCTCGGCGGCCCGCAGGTGTTCGCGGGTTACTTGACCGATG
>JBJTYJ010000057.1:0-16648 GCA_046082705.1 Actinomycetota bacterium
CGTGGTGCGCTCGGCCAGCGCAGCGCGTTGGGCCCGTACGAAATCGCGCGTGTCGTCGCCCGCTCGCTGCAACAGAAGAGCTCTCACGAGAAAGTCGCTGCGCAGGTCACGCAGGTGTTCGACGGGACTCGTCAGCCACTCCCGCGCGGTGCGACGACCCGCGGACGTGCACGTGAGCGTCCACTTCAGTTGACCGCGCACACCCACCGCTTCACTCGATGTGACAAGACCCATCGACTCGAGTTGTTTGATCGCCCGATACACGACCGGACGACTGTGCGTCAGTACCGCACCAAGCGAACCATCGGGAGCAAAGTGTCGGGCGAGGTCGTATCCGTGACCAATCCCCTGCGAGATGAGAACGAGCGATGCACCGCTGACGGAATCCAACTGCTCGGCGGTGCTCTTTGCCGCTGTCGGGGCCATGGGACAAGGATAGTCCGTAACGGACTATTGGATAGTTCTATCTTGACCAATAGGTTTGGCGTCCATGCGTCGCGGCCTGAGTTTGTTGGTTCTTCTCGCCATCAGCGGCGCGGTGGCGGCATGTTCGTCTTCGGCGTCGGGTGACGAGTCGGAACTGAACGTTCATGTCGCGGCGTCGCTCAGCGGGGTGTTCACCGCGCTTGGCGAGGAATTCGAGGCGCAGTTTTCCGACGTGACGCTGAAGTTCAACTTTGCCGGAAGCTCGACGCTCGCGACACAGATCCAGCAGGGCGCACCGGCCGACGTCGTGGTGATGGCGGACTCGGCCAACATCGAGAAGCTGATGCAAAGCGGTGACGTCCGAGCGTCGGACGTCAGCGACCTTGCGTACAACGAACTCGCGATTCTGGTCGAGCAAGGCAATCCGCTGGCGATCGACTCGCTGGATGACTTGGCACGGCCGGGTGTACGAGTCGTGTTGTGCGATGACGCACAACCGTGTGGTCGGTATGCAGCGACAATGCTGTCGGCGGCGCAGGTTGTTGTGCAGCCTGCAAGCAGCGAAGCAAACGCCTTGGCGGTGGTTTCACGAATTTCCAACGGTGAGGCCGATGCGGGCATTGCGTATCTGACGGATGGTCTCATACCGAACGACAACGTTGACGCGGTTCAGATTCCGAAATCGCTGAACATCACGACCAACTATCCGATTGCTCCCGTTGCCAATCCAGCATCGAGCGATTCCGATGCAATGTCCGCATTCATCGCAATGGCTCGCGGCCCCATCGGCGACCGACTGCTGACAGACGCTGGATTCACATTGCCGTGACGCGTCGACTCTCGCACCCACGGGGTCTCTTATTCCTCGGTCTTCCCGCCGCGGGACTGGTGATCGTCCCCATCATCGCGGTGGTGTGGCGCACGCCATGGTCGAGCTTCTGGTCATCCATCTCGAACGATGCATCACGCACCGCATTGGCACTGTCGCTGCGCACCTCGTTGATCGCAACCCTGCTTGCACTGGTCTTCGGAACGCCGCTTGCGTGGGTGCTCGCCAACTCCACGTTCCGCGGCCGCGCAGTAGTGCGTGCCCTTCTCGTTCTGCCGATGGTTCTACCCCCGGTCGTTGGCGGTGTCGCGTTGTTGTTTGCCTTTGGTCGGCGTGGCCTTGTTGGAGGTGTTCTTGACGATTGGTTCGGCATTCGTCTGGCCTTCACCGAGACGGCGACCGTCATGGCCGAGTTCTTCGTCGCGGCACCCTTCTTCATCGTGGTGATGGAGGCCGCATTCGAACAGGTCGACCGCCGCGTTCTGGGCGCCGCGCGTACGTTCGGTGCGGGGCCGTGGCGTTCCTTTCTCACTGTGACGATTCCGCTCGTACGGCCGTCGTTGATTGCGGGACTTGTGCTGACGTGGGCGCGTGCGCTGGGCGAATTCGGAGCGACGATCACCTTCGCCGGTAACACGCCCGGCCGCACCCAGACCGTTCCGCTGGCCGTTTACAGCGCGCTCGAGTCGGGGAACGACTCGGCTCTTGCTTTGTCGATGCTGATGGTGGCCCTGTCAGTCGTCGTTCTGGTGGCGTTGCGTGGTCGTTGGATCGGCGCACTGCGAAGGGGTGGCGAATGAGCATCACGATACAATGCCGGTTCGTTCGCGACACGTTCTCGATCAACATTGATGTGTCGGTTGCGTCGGGTTGTGTCCTCGGCATCGCGGGCGAGAACGGGTCGGGCAAGACGACGACCCTCGACATGATCGCCGGCTTGCTGCCGTGTACTGCGGGGTCGATCACGATCGACGGTGAAGTTGTCGACGATTCAGAAATGGGAACTTTCCTGCAACCCGAACACCGTGGCGTCGCAACGGTGTTCCAGGGAGGGGGTCTTCTTCCCCATCTGTCGGTCGAACGCAATCTCACCTTTGGTCGCGGGCGGGTACTTCGCTCGACACCACGATTCACCGAGGTTGTCGATGCGTTCGATCTTCACGACCTTCTGCGACGCAAACCGAACGAACTCAGCGGTGGACAGAGGCAACGCGCATCGTTGGCACGGGCGTTTCTCTCGCCGTCACGAATTCTGCTTCTCGACGAGCCAACGACGTTTCTCGACGTCGACTCACGCAATGCGATTCGCCGGTTGATGAAGGAATGGTTCGAGACCTACGAGGGCACGGTGGTCTTGGTCTCGCATGATTCCACGGAGATCGAAGACCTCGCCGACGTTGCACTACGGGTGAACGTGACCCGCGGTGCAACGACCGAGGCGAACCTTGTTCAGGGCTGAAGTACTCGCCTGAAGTATTAGAGGTGCGAGATGATCGCGTCGCAGGATGACACGGTGATCCCCGCGCCTTCTTCGACATCGAGGCGCTCGACGACGCCGTTGTTGATGATCGCCGCGTAGCGCTGCGACCGGGCACCGAGACCGAAGCCGGAACCATCGAGTTCGAGACCCATAGCCTTGGTGAAGTTGCCGGCACCGTCAGCGAGCATCAGGATCTCCGAGGCGCCCTGTGACTGCTTCCATGCATCCATGACCCAAGGGTCGTTGACGCTGATGCAGGCAACCGAGGTGACGCCCTTCGACTTCAATTCGTTGAAGCGCTGGACGAAACCCGGCAGGTGAACCTTCGAGCAGCCCGGGGTGAAGGCGCCCGGTACGGCAAAGAGAACGACCTTGCCCTTGCCGAGAACCTCGGCAGAGCTCACGGGCTTTGGCATTCCGTCCTCGCCGAGGACGTGAATTTGGACATCGGGAATCTTGGTTCCGGCTGAGGCTGTCATGGACAAATGGTGGCACACTCGCGCAAGAGACACAATCGCAGGAACAGGGAGGTGACATGGAGCAACTGACCGGAGTCGACGCGAGTTTCCTCAATATGGAGACGAATTCGGTGTTCGGGCACGTCAGCGCCATGTACACGTACGACGTCACCGACGCACCGGGTGGCGCAAGTTACGAAGCCGTCAGGGCCGCAATTCTCGAGCGTCTCGACGATCTGCCCGTTTTCCGGCGTCGCTTGGTGACGGTACCCCTCGGCCTCGACCTTCCTTATTGGATAGAAGATCCCAACTTCGACATCGACTTCCATCTGCGCCACCACGCGGTGCCGCCGCCCGGCACGCCCGAACAAGTCGGCGAGGTCGTCAGTCGCATCATCTCGCGGCCGCTCGATCGTTCACGACCGCTGTGGGAGTTCTACGTCATCGAGGGTCTCGACAACGGAACGCGAATCGCCCACCTCAACAAGATCCATCACTCGACGATCGACGGCAAGTCCGGCGCAACGTTGCTCGAAACTCTCCTCAGCACCGATCGTGACGCGCGCCCGACGCACGAGCACGCGGTGTGGCATCCCGATCGCGTGCCGACGGATCAGGAACTGTTGTTGCGCACCGCGGCCGAATACATCCGTCGACCGGAAAAGTTCGTGCGGTTGACCGTGCGGACGCTGCGCGAAATTGCAGCGCAGACTCATGTCGGCAGTGTGCAGATGCTCGCCGACCTGATTGCACAGCCCCTCCCCGGCCCCGTCGGCACGGTGTTGCGTCAGAGGTTGCGTCGTTCGCACGGAGAAGACGTCGACCGCGCACCGGCACTTCCGCCCACCGCGGCCCCCCGCACTCCGTGGAACTCGAACATCACACCCCACCGCAGATTCGCCTACACGACAATCAACATCGACGACGCAAAGACCATTCGTCGCGCAACGGGTGCAACATTCAACGACGTCGTGATGGCACTGTGCGGTCTCACCTTGCGCAAGTACCTCACCAAGAAGAACGCACTGCCGGCCGAACCACTCGTTGCATTGGTTCCTGTCAGCACACGCTCGTCGGATGAGAACACGACCTACCAGAACCGTGTCACCGGTCTCCTTGCCGAACTCGGCACCGACGAAGACGACCCGCTGGCATTGTTGGGACGCGTGCAAACGTCGATGTCACGCGCAAAGACGAATCTGCAGGCGATTCCGGCTGCCACCCTGCAGGACTTCACGCAATTCGCACCCCCGCTCATCGCAGCACGCGCCATGCGCATGTACAGCAGACTGCGCGTTGCAGACCGCCTAAACCCGCCGTTCAACCTGATCATCTCGAACGTGCCAGGTCCGACCGTTCCGCTGTATTCATCGGGTGCGGAAATGAAGCACTTCTTCCCGGTCTCGACGATCGCCGACGGCCAGGGTCTCAACATCACCGTGCAGAGTTACCTCGGCAACCTCGACTTCGGCTTCGTGTCGTGTCGGGAACTGATTCCCGATTTGTGGGAATTGGTCGAACTTTTGCACCAATCGCACGACGAGATGTTGACGGCTGCGAAGTCGCTAGCCGCCAAGTAGAGCGTCGAGTTCATCCAGCGCCGCGCGCGGGTTCTTCACGTGAATCGTGCGCAGGCCCACCGCGGTTGCCCCCGCCAGATTGCCTGCAAAATCGTCGAGGAACACCGCGTTTGACGCATCTTCGAGACCCAGCGCACCGAGTGTGTGGTGGAAGATCTCCGGCTCGGGTTTGCGCATGCCGACATGGCTCGAGTCGATGTACGCATCGAACAGCCGGGGCGGGACGTCTTCCTCAAGTTTCGGACGGAACTCGCGAATGCTGTTCGACAACAGCGCCGTCTTGTAGCCGCGCCCGCGCAACTCGGAGATTTTCTCGAGAACGAACGTATTCACTTCGTACATGCCGGGCGCAAGAATTTTTTCGACTTCGTCACCACGGAACGACATCCCGGCTTCTGCGGCAATTGGCTCGAGCATTCCCTGCAGAACTTCCGTCGGAATTTCGCCGCGTTCGAGACGGTGCCACGGATGGTCACCCGATTCAAACTGCGGCCCCATCATCACATGGTGCAATTCCGCCGCGGAACAGCCGAGGCCCTCGGCGATCATGCCGATCTGCCGGGTGATCGGCGTGATGATGACGCCACCAAAATCGAAGATGACTGCGGAGATATCGGTCGACTGTGTGGCCACGAAGAAACTCTACGAAAGCCGGCGCTGTTGCACCGTGTCAGATCGCCTGCGACAGCATGATGCCGGCGACAATCGCACGGGCCGTCCAGCCGATCGTGCGCGGCCAATTTGTGACGACGAGACGCCGACCGATGGTTGTGTCGGGTGAATTCGCCATCCGCTCGTGCAGCGGCACCGACAACAAAACGGTGCTGGCGAGCACGACCGCGAGAATTACCGCACCGAGCCACGCCAACCAGACATCGACCCCGTCCGGACGTGCAAAGAGAAGGACAAGGGTGGTCACGCCCTCGACCGCCATCGGAAGGCCGACGACCCAGGCCGTGCGGCGTTGGTGTTCGACGGCAATCTCCGGGGCGCGGTCGATGCCGATCAACGCCAACAACGGATAGTGCACCAACTGCACGAACCAAATGACCCCGACCATGACACAGGTCGCCACGAGATTGAGCACCAGTTGCAGCACATTGCGACCTTAAAACACCACCACCGAGTGTGGTTGACTGAGCCCATGAGCGACGCCGAATCCCGTTCGACCGACCATGCACACAACCATTCCTATGGTCACGACGTTCAGGCCGAACTTGCGCCCATCAGCCGTGAACTGCGCGAGCTGATCCCCGACGTTTACAAGGGCTTCGGTGGCCTGCATGCTGCCGCATTCCGAGCCGGCGCCCTCGACGCAAAGACCAAGGAGCTCGTTGCACTTGCCATTGCCATCACCACCCACTGCGACGGATGCATTGCCGCACACGCGAAGGGCGCCGCGCGCAACGGTGCCAGCGAGGCCGAAGTGGCCGAACTCATCGGTGTCACAATCTCGATGAACGGCGGACCGGGCACCGTCTACGGGCCCCGTGCCTTTGCCGCGTTCCGAGAGTTCAAGAACTCCTGACGCACGGGTGAAGGTTCGGTGAACGCACCGCAAAGGATCGCTTCTTTCCCTTCACACGGTCTTTTGCCGTCGCTACTTTCGGATCATGTTCGGACGAAAGACCAAGAAGGCCCGCAAGACCGTCGTCCACACCGCGGAGTGCGCGGCAATTCACGAAGCGATGCTGATGTCGCTTTACCTCGGCTACGGCGCACCATCCGCACCTCTCTTCATTCCGTCGGGCGGCCTCGTCTGCACGTGCGACGATCAGGGCGGCGGTACCGCGACCGACTCACCCGTGCCGCCGGTCAGCGAAACGCAAGCACCGCTGCAGCACACCCTCATCGCGGTGTGATCAGACAACACAGCGTGATCTGACAGACTCGCCCCGAAAGTTGGGGTTCAATGAAAATCACTCTCTTGGGAACCGGAAGTCCACTTCCCGACCCGAACCGCGCAGGACCATCAACGTTGGTGTCGAGTGGCGCACACAATGTCGTCGTCGACTGCGGTCGCGCGTGCGTCATGCGTCTCACCGCCGCCGGGGTGTTTCCTCCGTTCGTGAACTTGGTGCTTCTCACCCACCTCCACAGCGACCACATCTGCGACCTGAACGATTTGGTCACCACGCGCTGGATCACCACACCTGCCGCAATGGCATCACCGCTGAAGATCGTCGGCCCCGTCGGTACTCGCCGCGTGGTCACCGGCATGCTCGAGATGTTGGCCCTCGACGAGCAGTACCGCCTCGCCCACCACGAGGATCTGCGTACCGCGGGCGGCATGAAGATCGACGTCGTTGAACTTCACGCCGGCGACGTGCACGAACACGGCGACATGATGATCGGCGCATTCCGTACCGACCATCGCCCGGTCGAGCCCACTCTCGGTTACCGCATCACCCACGACACCAAGGTCGCCGCACTTGCGGGCGACACCATCCCCTGCGGCGAGTTGTACGAGATGTGTCGCCATGCCGACGTCTACGTGCAAACGGTCTTGCGCGACGACCTTGTCAAAGGTCTCGCATCGGCACTTCCCGGGAACGCGGCGCGTCTCACCGACATTCTCGACTACCACTCGACCGTGCAGCAGGCCGGTCAAACCGCGTCACGCAGTGGCGTGAAACATCTGGTCCTCACCCACTACGTGCCCGCGATGCAGCCCGGCACCGAGGACGAATGGCGCTCGCTTGCCGCACAGCACTTCGCCGGCCCGATCACGTTGGGTCCCGACCTCACGTCGGTCGAGGTCTGACGTTCGTCACGAACGCTGTGTCATCCAGACGCCGGCGAGAGCGACGACGAGACCGACAACGGCGAGTGCCCCGAGACGTTCGCTGAAGAGGACAGCGCCCTCGATCGTGCTGAGGGCGGGCGTGAGGAAAAAGAGGCTGCTCACCTTGGCGGCTGCATGGCGTGCCAGGAGAACCATCATCAACAGCACCGCCGCAATCGACAAGACTCCGACGGCCCAGGCAAGCGCTGCAGCGTTGCGCCACGTCATGTGCATCTTCCAGCCTTCGTCGATGACTGCGACGGGAATCAGCACCAAGCCTGCCGCAACGTACTGAAGCGCCGTACCGCGCAACAACGGCATCTCGCGACCGCGCGAGCGCTGCACCAAGGTACCCGTCGACATTCCCACCACCGCAACAACCATTGCGATCACCGTGACACTGGTGATGCTCGCCGATTTCACGCTGCTGCGTTCGATCAACACCGCCACCACACCGACAACGCCGCAGGTAATGCCCGCCCACTGGATCGACCGCAGTTTCTCCTTCAACAACCAGTGACCGACGAACGACGTCACCACCGGGTGAAGCCCGGCGATCAGGGCACTGACACCCGACGGCAGACCACGCGAGATCGCAAAGAAGGTTCCTCCCAAATAGGTGGCATGCATGAATACCCCGACGACCGCCGATGACGACACGTGGCGGCGCTCGATTCGCGGTGCCCGTATGGCCTCGGCGATCAGCCACAGCACCGCAGCGGAGATGATCATGCGGACTGCAAGGAAAGTGAAAGGCCCCGCATCGCGCGTGCCATAGCGCGCCACGATGAAGCCCGTGCTCCACAGCAGGACGAAAAGCCCCGGTGCAACCTTTTCCAACTTCACATTCGTTCCAAACCGCCCGAAAAGACGCTAGAAATTTGGTCTATGTTCTGGCGTCGACGCGGCACTCGAGCGAGGTTAGGTGTCCTCGCCCTCGTTGCAACGTCATTGCTCGTCTCGACTACCGACACCATCAAAGCCAGCGAAGCCGGGCCCAACGGTGTCAACGTTGGTTTCGACTTCTCGTGGGAACGTGCCAAAGCACCAGGCGGTTACACCGCGTCGTTCCTGAACGCCGACAGCGTGAGTCTCAACAACTGCGGTGGAGTAAATTTCACCCACTCCAGCACAGGCTGCAACTTCGTCTTCAAGTACAAGGTTGCCGGCATCGCCCAACCCGATGTCGCACACTCTGCGAACTGGATCACGTGGACGAAGCCCACCACGTACACCCTCGGATCACCGTCGACGACCGGGTGCAACTCGGGTGCCGCGACGACCACCGCCGGTGGCAAGGCACCGGTCACACTATTCGACTGTTTCAATGTTCACAGTTTCGGTCAGGTTTTCTCACCCGCGTCGACGGGTCGACTTGCGGACATGCAATTCCGCATGACGTGTCTCGTGCCGTGGGGTGCGAATTCGCTCAATCTCTACGCAGTTCTCTATCGACTCACCGATGATGCCTCCGCGCTGTTGGGCACCGGTCCCATCGCCACGGCGAAGCTGGATCTCTCGAAGTGTCCGTCCGCTCTCTCCTGGGACGGCAAGACATTCAGTGACGCCGATTTCGGGTGGGTCGACATGCCGTTCAAGAACGTCCGCGTGTCGTCAAACACCTTCTACGGCGTCTACTTCGCCGGTAACGGCGTGCCCGGCACCCCACCGATCGGAGCCGAAGCCGCCATCGCAGCATCGAAGGCGCCAACGACAACCACCACGATTGCAAAGACCCCGAAGTCCACAACCACTTCGACGACCGATCCCGTCACCACCACCACGGTGAAGAAGAAAACGCCCAAGACCACGACAACCACGACCGTTCCCCCAACAACCACAACGGTAAAGAAGAAAACGCCCAAGACGACAACCACGACCGTTCCGCCGACAACCACGACCGTTCCGCCGACAACCACGACCGTTCCGCCGACAACCACAACCGTCGTCAAGAAAAAGACGCCAAAAACAACCACGACGACGGCCCCGACGACGACTACAACGGTCGCTGTTACAGGCGACACCTACACCGCACTACCAGCAACGGTGAAAGCCACGAATGCACTGCGTGTCGTCACGCCGGCCGAGTTCGACAAAACGGTTCTCGTGTCGGGAACCGGCAGCGTTTGCCTGCCCGCCGGGCCCTACATCGTGTTCATGCGACCCGGCACCTGCAAGGCCTACGTCGTCAGCCGCCAGACGAAGGGCAACCTGCGGGTTCTCACGACTCGCGTACTCAAGTCAACGTCAGCGCGTGGCGAAGATGGGATCCCAGTCGAAATTCTCGACCCGCTCTACTTCGAGGGTGGAACAGCGAAGTTGAAGCCCGCGTCGGAAAAACTTGTCACCCAACACGCCAAGGCTGCGAAGACGGCCCGAGCCGTTCTGATCGTTGGCTATACGGGCAATCTCACGTTCGACAAAGAGGCGCAAACCGAACTTGCCCGTCGCCGCGCGGCAGTCACGATGGTCGAACTGCAGGCAGCCGGCGTGAAGGGCCCCTTCTCGTTGCACATGGGCGGAGCCGACAATGCAGTCTCGGGCGGCACCTCGGTGGCCGAGCAAGACAGGAACCGGCGGACCATCATCATCCTCGTTCCCTGAGTCGTTTACGGTCTCCTCCATGGACGCGGTACTTCTCATCGCACGAATTCTCTTCTCGATCATGTTCGTCATGTCGGGCCTCAACCACCTTGCCAAGGCCGACCACATGGTCCCCTACGCGCAGATGAAGGGAGTACCGATGCCGAAGGTGTCGGTGCAGTTGTCGGGTCTGCTGCTGTTGCTTGGTGGCCTTTCCGTGATCCTCGGCGTGTGGGCCGACCTCGGAGCGATCGCTCTCGCCGTTCTCCTCGTCGTGATGGCTGTTAAGATGCACGACTTCTGGAAGCACTCCGACCCGCAGGCCAAGCAGGCTGACATGATCGGCTTCATGAAGAACATCGGCCTCGCCGGCGGCGCTCTCTTCATCTTCGCGATTGCCGCAACGGAAGGGTCGAACTACGGCCCGGCAATCACCGAGAGCCTCTTCTCCATCGCTCCCTGACGAACCGGTCGGTCGCGGTCAGCGTTGATCGCGGTCGACGATTTTCGGAACTCGGGCAGGTTCCCAGTCCCGCAGTCTCCGCAGCATCGCGAACCCGTCGGCTTCAACCACGACCGTGTCGCGGTGTGCGGGCTTGATGAACCCGGCCAATGTCGTCTTGTCGACGAACGTCACAAGGTCATCGAAGAAACCGTTGTGATTCAGGATTCCACAGGGCTTTTCATGAATGCCCAACTGGGTCCAGGTGATCACTTCGAACAGTTCATCGAACGTTCCGAAGCCACCGGGTAGGGCCACGAAGGCATCGGCCCGGTCGGCCATTGCGGCCTTGCGTTCGTGCATCGTGTCGACAACGATCAACGACGTCAGCTCCAAGTGGGCAAGTTCCTTCTCACGCAGTGCCTCGGTGATGACGCCGTGCACTACACCGCCGGCCCGTAATGCGCCGTCGGCAACGGCACCCATCAAGCCCACATTGCCGCCGCCGTAGACGAGCGCAATTCCCTCGCTGGCCAGCAGTTCACCAAACGCGCGTGCACATTCGAAATATCCGGGGTCGACACCATTGCTCGATCCGCAGTAAACGGCAACCGATGCAAGTTCCTCCACGACGTTCGCCTCAGATGAACTTCGCCCACATATTGAGCGGCATGCGATCGGACACCAACGTGTTGATCGGCGCCGACTCGTCCACATGGCCGATTGCCATTCCACAGAACAACATTTCGTTCTCGGGAGCACCGACGAAACTGCGGACGGCCGCGTGACGCACGGCCCAGTATTCCTGGGCGCACGTTCCCAACCCACGCTCGACCGCGAGCAGCATGAATGTCTGCAGGAACATCCCGAGGTCCGACCATTGGGGTAATCCCATGCCGCGGTCGACGAAGCAGAACAAGGCCGCGGGTGCGCCGAAGAAGTCGTTGTTGTGTGCGAACTGTCGACGACGACCGTCCTTGTCCTCGCGCGCGATGCCAAGCGTGGCGTACATTGCCTCACCCACCGTGAAACGATTCGTGCGGTACGGCTCGCCAAGCTCCGGCGGGTAGATGTCGTACTCGGGCTTGTCCATCGGCGGCTGCGACGCGAGATGTGCGCGCAACTTCACCATCGACTCACCGTTCACCATGTAGACACGCCATGGCTGCAGGTTCCCGCCGCTCGGCGCCCTCGCCGCATCAGCGAGGATTCCCCGCAGAACATCATCGGGGACGGGCTCGTTCGTGAACTGACGAATCGACATTCTTTTGTGCACCGCTGCAGTTACATCCACGGCAAAACCGTACTGCCCCGTCACCGCAAGGCCGTATCCTCGGCGCATGCCCGAGGCCGAGGTGACGCACAGGAAGGACGATGTCGCAGTACGACTCGACCAGTTGGCCGACACCGACATCGACTGGATCACCGCCGCCTGCCAGGACACGGAGATCCAGCGTTGGACCGTCGTTCCCCGCCCGTATCACCGGCACCACGCCGTCGAGTTTGTCGTCACCGGCGCGGGAGAGTTCCGCACACGTGCCGTGCGCACGGTTGCCGACCTGCGTCCCGTGGGAATGATCGGAATCCACACCTTCGATGCGAAATCGGGCGTCGCCGACATCGGCTACTGGGTTGCACCGTGGGGACGCCGCCAAGGAGTCGCGCGGGGCGCGATCAAACTTCTCCTCGAAGAGATCCGCGGAATCGCCGGGGCAAAGTCGGTTCAGGCCCGTATCGCCGTCACAAATGTTGCGTCACGACGCACGGTTGAGTCGTGTGGCTTCACCCTCATCGAAGTCTCGACAACCTTGACGTGCCCCGACGGCACCAACACCGTCGCAGCCGCGGTCTACGGCCTCGACCTCTAGCGCTTCTTTTCGCGCGTCAACAGCAACGCCGACGCACCAACCGCGCGGCGACTCGTCAGTCCCAGACGATCGGCCGCAAAGTGGGCGACGATTGCGGCGACCACACCCGCAACCGCAGCGGCCCGAGTGTTCGAGACCTCAACGGCGACGTAGACACCCGATGACAACGTGGCAACGAGCGCGTTCGGTGCGCTTGCGAGAAGAATCTGCGGAACTTCGTCCTTCATCACCGACACCAGGACGCCACCACCGACGGCCGACACCGTTCCGACGAAGATTGCGGCGACGACCGGCAGGTCTGCACGCAACGCGTACGCCGCACCGATGACGGCGAACAAACCGAGAGCCAATGCATCCAGAGTCGCAACGACGATTGATGCCTTCGACACCACTTCACCGAACAGCAGTGCGGCCACGATCGCCCCGAGTCCCATCAACACCGCGAACGTTGCCATGCCGACGATGTCCCAGTGATGCTCGTCGTCGATCGATGCCCGCAGGGCCCCGACCAACGCGTTCACCCCGACGGTCAACAAGGCCAGCCACAGGGGGGTTCTTGTCGCAAGATCAGGCAGGAAATCCACTTTTTCTCCTGACTCCAATGTGGTGATAAATATTCAGTAAAGCTGCCGGGAACATTGACCCACACCTTTACTTATTGGTGGCCCGTGTGTACGGTCAAAGATGGTTTCGCACCATATGGCGAACGTCACATATCCCTTATAGAAACGAGTCCGAATTGATCAAGAATGCTGATTTGAACCTTCTGGTTTACAACGCGCTGTCGTTCGGCACCGCGGTGATGCTGGGTGCTTTTGTGTACTTCCTCACGCAGATTTCGTCGGTGTCGAAGAAGTATCGCTCGTCGATCGCGGCCTCCGCGGTTGTCGTTGGAATTGCCGGGTACCACTACTACCGCATCTGGAGCGGCTGGTCGGGCGGCGAAGTGAACGAGGGCTACCGGTACGCCGACTGGCTCATTACCGTCCCACTGCTCATTGTCGAACTGCTCATCGTCCTCGGTGTCACCGCCGAGCGTCGTCGCAAGCTCATGACGACTCTCGTTCCCGCGACCGCCCTGATGGTGGGTCTCGGCTACCCGGGTGAGGTGTCGACCGACGATGGAACAAAGTGGATCTTCTGGATCCTCGCGATGCTCCCGTTCTTCTACATCCTCTACACCTTGGTTGGTGAGTTGAAGGAAGTGAAATCACGCGAGAACGCAACGATCGCAAGTCTCATCACCAATGCCACGCGGATCCTCCTCGTGACCTGGTGTGTGTATCCGATCACCTACCTGTTCCCCGTTTTCTTCGACTATCCGCACGACGGAGCCGAAACTGCACGTCAGCTTGGCTACACGATTGCCGACATCACGGCGAAGGCTGGCTACGGCCTCGCAGTGCTCGCAATCGCGAAGGCTCGCTCGGCGTCGGAACCCTCCTGATGTAACGCCGGGCTCATTCATGAGCCCGCACGCAATTGACCCGACCCCGGGTTCGATCGCCCCGACCAAGGTGATCGAACCCGGGGTCAGTCATGTCCGGCAGTAGTTTTGAGAGATGGTCGTTCCACGGGTGAAAGCAGCCGGTGGATTCGCGGCGATGAAATACGTTCTCGCCAAGGGTCGTTCCGTCGGCACCGTCGCGCTGTACAAACGGCTGCGCAGCAACAACGCCTGCAAGACGTGTGCGCTCGGCATGGGTGGCCAACAAGGTGGCATGGTCAACGAGGCAGGCCACTTCCCCGAAGTGTGCAAGAAGTCGGTGCAGGCCCAGGCGGCCGACATGGGCAAGACCATCACCGAGGCCGATCTTCGCAAGATGAGCGTCGACGATCTCGCATGTCTCTCGAGCGCACAGGCTGAGGCGATGGGTCGTCTCACCTTCCCCAT
The DNA here is from genome assembly GCA_046082705.1 of Actinomycetota bacterium. Taxonomy (GTDB): domain Bacteria; phylum Actinomycetota; class Acidimicrobiia; order Acidimicrobiales; family Ilumatobacteraceae; genus F1-20-MAGs119. The sequence continues at coordinate 14,346 of JBJTYJ010000057.1, forward strand.
CGTCTGCGCACCGGGAGACACCCACTTCCGCCGCACGTCGTGGGACGAGGCCATGCAATTGGCTGCCGACGCATTCACCTCGGCTCAGGCCGACCGCACCTTCTGGTATGCCAGCGGACGCTCCAGCAACGAAGCAGCGTTTCTCATGCAGGTCGTCGCCCGGGCATACGGCACCAACAACGTGAACAACTGTTCTTACTACTGCCACCAGGCATCGGGTGTTGCGCTGACCTCGATCTACGGCAGCGGAACCGCATCGGTGTCACTCGACGATCTCGGCACGACGGAACTCGCACTGGTGATCGGCGCAAACCCTGCAAGCAACCACCCGCGGCTGATCACGCAACTCATCAACCTGCGTCGTCGCGGCGGCAAGGTCATCGTCATCAATCCGCTGTCGGAACTTGGCCTCAAGAAGTTCCGCCTGCCTTCGCAGGCGAAGAGTCTGATGATCGGGTCGATGGTGAGTGATCTCTACATCCAACCGCACATCGGTGGCGACATCGCGCTGATGGTTGCGCTGTTGAAAGGGGTCATCGAGTCGGGCGCGGCCAACGAGTCGTACATCGCGCACCACACCGAGTCGTGGGAATCGGTGCGCGATGCCGCCATCGCCGCGTCGTGGGACGATCTCATTGAACGCAGCGGTGTCCCACGGGCCGACATCGATGCCTGTGTCGAACTTCTCGCCAAAGCCAACTCGGCGGTTTTCATGTGGGCAATGGGTCTCACCCACCACGCACACGGGGTCGACAACGTGCGCGCGCTGGCCAACGTCGCAATGGCGCGCGGGTTCCTCGGTTCACCGGGTAGTGGTCTCATGCCGATTCGCGGACACTCCAATGTGCAAGGCATTGGTTCGGTCGGCGTTTCGCCGAAGTTGAAGGAATCGTTCGCAACTAGCCTCCGCGAAAAGTACGGCGTCGTTGCGTCGTCAGCCCCCGGGATGGACACATATGCGTGCATGAACGCGGCGCACGACGGACGCATCGATGCCGCCCTCATGTTGGGTGGCAACCTGTGGGGCAGCAACCCCGACTCGCGTTGGTCGACCGAAGCACTCGGCCGCGTCGGCACGGCGGTGTCGCTGACGACCAAGCTCAACCAGGGACACTTCAACGGCCGCGCACGAACCACCATCGTTCTGCCGGTCCTTGCCCGCGACGAAGAGCCCGAGTCAACGACACAAGAGTCGATGTTCAACTTCGTCCGGCTGTCCGACGGCGGCACGCCCGCCGTCGACGGCGAGATGCGCTCGGAAGTCGCAATTCTCTCCGACCTCGCACAACGCATTCTCCCCCGCAATCGCTTCGACTGGTCGATGATCACCTCGCATGACTCACTGCGTCGCGCGATTGCCGACACCGTTCCCGGCTACGGCGCGGTCAGTGACATCGGCAGCACCAAGAAGGAATTCGAAATTCCGAACCGCGTCTTCCACAACGGTGTCTTCCCCACGCCCACCGGCCGCGCGCACTTCCGCCACATCGACATACCGAACGTGAAACGTCCCGACAACGGATTCATGTTGATGACTATCCGCTCGGAGGGCCAGTTCAACTCCGTTGTTTACGACGAGGAAGACCTTTACCGCGGCACCACACGGCGCGACGTCGTCATGATGTCACCCGACGACGTGGCACGTCTGGGCCTGCGCGAAGGTGATGCCGTCACGGTGCGTAGCGCAACCGGCAGTCTCGACGTCGTCATTGCCGAGGTCGACATTCGCGCCGGAAACACCGCGATGTACTACCCCGAGGCCAATGTGCTCGTTGACCGCACGTTGGACCCCGAGTCGTTGACCCCCGCATTCAAATCGGTTGCCATCACGGTCGAACGCCGCAACAGCTGAATCCGCTTACGCGAGACTCGACTGCTTTCCGACCGAGCGAATGAACGCACGACGGTCTGCGATCGGTCCGATCTTTTCCTGCAATGGTCCTTCGATGAACAACGTGGCCAGCCCATGCGCCAACGACCACATCGCCGCTGCACGCGCACGGATGTCGTTGATCGACGCGTCTTCACCCAGTTGCGCGCGGACATGGTCGACGAGAACATCGAACGCCCCGTCAGCGACTGCCGTGAGATCCGGCGCATTTTCCATGTCGCACAGGTCGCTGCGGAACATCACACGAAACAGCCCGGGATTCTCCAACGCGAACTCGACGTAGGCCTCGAGCAACGCCCCTGCCTGTTCAACGGCCGGAAAAAGGAAAGCGTCCGCCAACGATTCGCCCAAACGGGTGAACCCGTCGAGCGCGATTGCACGGAACACCCCGCGGCGGTCGGTGAAATGGTGG
>JBJTYJ010000058.1:0-3994 GCA_046082705.1 Actinomycetota bacterium
CGTCACCCGCGACGCCCAGGTAAGTGGCGGCCAGCGGGTCGAGTGCCGCCATTTCGTCGATGAAACGGTCGGAGAGCGAATAGATCGGGGTGTCGCGCTGCGGCATTCCACCACGTTAGAACGCCACACCCGAACGACTAAATTTTCACACAGAGGGGGTTGACGATGAATCTCGCACGCATCGGTGAATTTTGGGCACGCTGGCGGCCCGACGAACTTTCCATCAAGTACGCGGGGGCGGAAACCACGTGGCGTGAACTCGACGTGCGCACCAGCAACCTCGCCGCCGGACTTGTCGGCAAGAGCATCACCAAGGGCGATCGCATCGGTCTCTTGCTGACCAATTGCATGGAGTGGATCGAACTCACGATGGCTGCCTGGAAACTCGGCGCGCTCATCGTGCCGATCAACACCCGCTTCACGCCGGCCGAGGTCAAGTTCGTGACAGCCAACGCCGGCGCAAAACTTCTTTTCACCAACGACGGCCTCGTCGACTCGACGAAAACCGTCGAGGGGTGCGAGGTCATCCGTGTCGAACACATCGCACCGCTCTATGCCGATGGTTCGACGATCGTCACTGCCGACACCGCACCCGACGACGCCGCGTTCATTTGTTACACCAGCGGCACGACCGGCGACCCGAAGGGCGCCGTCCTTACCCATGGTTCCTTCAACGCCGGTTCACAATCATGGGCACAAGCACTTGACCTGTGGCCCGGCGACAAGATGCAGCTTCCCTTTCCACTCGCCTTCACGGGCGGCCTCGCGCTGTGGCTCTACACCTACTGGTCGGGAGCAAGCCTGCTGCTCGACAACGAGGTCAACATCGACCGCATCTACGACAACTTCGAAAAGGAACGCGCCACCGGGTTCATGGGTGTGCCGACGATTTTCCAGATGATCGTCGATCACCCGCGCTGGAAGACGGCCGACCTCTCGACGTGGAAGAAGGCCTGCTCGGGTGGAGCCGTCGTGCCCCCGTCGCTCTTGAAAGCGGTGCAAGCGCGCGGTGTGCCGATGCTGCAGATGTTCAGCCTCACCGAATCGTCGGCAGCGGGCACGGTGCTGCCCTCACACGATGCATTCCGCAAGGTGGGTTCGGCCGGTATTCCCATCAACCACGGTTCCCTGAAGATCGCCGACGATGACGACAACGAAGTCGCCATTGGCGAAGTGGGGGAGATCTTGTTGAAGGGTCCCCAGGTGATGAAGGGCTATTGGAACAACCCCGAAGCAACCGCTGCGGCGCTGCGCGGCGGCTGGCTGCACACGGGCGACCTCGGCTATGTCGATGACGAGGGTTACCTCTACGTCGTCGACCGCAAGAAGGACATGCTCATCTCGGGCGGCCTCAACGTGTATCCGGCCGAGCTCGAGCGTTTGATCGCAAACGTTCCCGGTGTCGTGGAAGTTGCCGTGGTAGGAGTTCCCGACGACCGTTGGGGCGAAACCCCGCTCGTCATCGTGTTCACGAACGGTGCCAAGGTCGAGGCAAGCGACGTGTTGCAGGTGTGCCGCGACAACCTCGCCGACTTCAAGTTGCCGCGCTACTTCCACGTCAGCGAAACGCCACTGCCGCGCAACATGTCGGGCAAGATTCTGAAGCGTGAACTGAAGATTCAGTTCGCCGACTTCCCGAAAACTGCACAAGCGATTCGCTGAGACGTCCATGCGCGCGAGAATCGGCGTCACCATCTACTCGGTCGACTACACCATGCGACCCGACGACCTCGCCCGCGAAATCGAGGCCCGTGGGTTCGAAAGTTTCTGGGTGCCCGAGCACAGCAACATCCCGACCAGCAGAAAGTCACCCTGGCCCGGAAGCCTCAGCGGTGAGCCGTTGCCGAAGGAGTACTCGCATATGCTCGACGCATTCGTCGCGCTGTCGATGGCCGCCGCAGTCACGAAGAACCTGCGCCTCGGCACCGGCGTGATGCTGGCAGCACAGCGCGACGCCATCTGGACCTCGAAGCAGATTTCGTCACTCGACTTCCTCAGCAGCGGTCGCGTCGAAATCGGTGTCGGTGTCGGGTGGAACCAGGACGAAATGGAAAGCCATGGCGCGGTGTTCCGTGAACGCTGGGACAAGACCCGCGAAGTCGCCGAGGCAATGCGCGTGATGTGGCGCAACGAGGTGGCCGAGTACAACGGCGACATCGTCTCCGTCCCACCCACGTGGCAATGGCCCAAGCCCGTGCAGCCGGGTGGACCGAAGATTCACCTCGGTGGCGGCACCGGCCCGCGACTTCTCGGTGAAGTGGCGAAGTGGGCCGACGGCTGGATGCCCATCTCCGCGCGACCTTCGCTCGCGAACCGGTTGAAGATGCTCGAGGAAGCCTGCGACACGGTCGGCCGCGACTGGCGCACGCTTGATGTGAGCGTTTTCGGCGCCAACACAACCGTCGACGGCCTGTGCAACCTCTTCGAAGAGGGCATCACGCGCGCAATTCTCACGCTGCCGCCCGAAGGACCCGAGGTCATCCTGCCGTTGCTCGACGAATGGGCCGCAACGAAGGATGCCGTCTACGCCCGCATGAACTAAGCGAAGATCATCAGGCGAGCGAAGTACAGAACCTCAACAGGTGACGTGCGCGCTCGACGTCGTCGGTGAACCCATCGCGCAACGCCTTCGATCGCACCTCGAAGGAAATCGGAACATCAGGAATTGCTGCACACATCTGTGCGATCGGCAACCCGCCCTCACCGGGGCACATGCGGCCGTTGACCGCGTCGTCGAGCAAACCCTCGAACGTCGTTGGCACCGCCGCCGGAGCGTCGGCGATCTGGAGGTAGGGAAACAGTGATCGGTCGAGTGATGCCAACTGTTCGAACGTCGCACCCGATCGCGAAAAGTGAAGATTGTCGATCAACACTCCACCATTGGGTCGCGCCGCATCCGCCACGATCTGCGCCGCCATCGCCAGCGTGTTCAGCGGGAAAATCGGCAGGAACTCACACACCACCCGAATGCCGTGCGGTGCTGCCATGTCGCAGCATTCGCCGTAGCGCTTGGTGTTGAAGGCCTGGTCCTTCATCCGACTGGTGAACAAGATGTTGCGCGCGCCGATCTCGGCCGCCGCTGCCACCAATCGCTCGGCGTGGTCATCTGCACCGTCGGCTGGGATGATCGGCTCGATGTCGAGTGCGACAATGCCCGTGTCGTCGAGACGTTTGCGCACCTCGCGCGTCGTCGCATCAGTCCACGATTCACCGTCGAACCACACGCCACACGCGGGCCAACCCGCCGCTGCGGCAACTTCCACCATGCGTGCCGGCGGCAGCGTGGGGTGCACCCCAGCGGCCAGCGACAACAGACGTGGCATTGACTACTTCTTCTTCGTGAAGCGAATCGGCAGCGAGGTCAGCGCACGCAGTGCGAAGTTCTTCTGGTACTCGAACGTCATCGTCGGGTCGATCAATTCGAAATCATCGATGTGGTCGACGAACGCGCGGAAGCCGATCGCCAGCTCGCGTCGTGCCAATGGTGCACCGAGACAGAAGTGCACACCGGCGCCGAAACCGATCTGTGAACGCGAATTTGGCCGGTCGAGGTCGAGTGCATCGGGGTTTTCGAAGTGCCGCTCGTCGCGGTTCGCCGCCGCATAGCGGATGTTCACGATCGCACCCTTTGGAATTGTCACGCCGTGCATCTCGACATCGGCTGCTGCAGTACGGAACAAACCTTGCACGGGACCCTCCAGGCGCACCGCCTCTTCCACCAGCTGCGGCACGTACTTGTCGGGGTCGCTCTTCAGCTTCGCCCATTGGTCTGGGTACTGCGTCAGCAGCATGATGCCGCCCGACAGTGCATTGGTGCTGGTCTCCGAACCACCAACAAACGTGTCGGCCATCATCTCGGCGTGCAGTTCCTCGTCGGTCAACGTGCGACCCCACTCGGGAATCACGGTGTTCACCAGATCCGACAACAAGGTGTCGTTCGGCTCGACGCGCAGGCGCTCGAAGATCGGTTGGAAGTAGTGCTGGGCCTCGATCT
>JBJTYJ010000059.1:0-5120 GCA_046082705.1 Actinomycetota bacterium
GACACGATGCGTCGCGCGAACGCTGCGATTGATGCGGGCAATACGGCCGTGGCCGCGTCGCTTGCCGTAGCGGTGCGCGAAATGTGCGCCGCGTTCGGTTTGTCGATCAATGACGTCGGCGATGTCGATCCGGAGATGGTCGCCAAAGCCGTCGAGCTCGATGCTGCGCGCGCAGCAAAGGACTTTGATCGTGCCGATGCGCTTCGTGTCGAGATCCAGGCGGCGGGTTTCGTCGTCGAGACGACGAAGGACGGCACCCGCGTGCGTCGCGGGTGACGTGTCGGGGTCGAACGCCGCAATGAAGCAGCGTTACCCGAAGGGTTTCTGGACGATCTGGAGCACCGTCGCCCTCGACATGGTGGGCTTCGGAATGGTGGTGCCGATTCTCGGCCGCTATGCCGATCGCTTCGGGGCGAGCGGCTTCGAAGTCGGTCTGTTGTTCTCGATGTTCTCGATCGCCCAGTTCTTCTTTGCGCCCGTTCTCGGTCGCCTGTCGGATCGTGTCGGTCGTAAGCCGGTCATCATCGTGTCATTGGTCGGCACCGCCGTCGGCAGCTTCCTCACCGGTGCTGCCGGTGTGTTGTGGTTGCTGTTCCTCGCACGTTTCATTGACGGTGCGTCGGGGGCAAGCGTGTCGGTTGCGCAGAGTGCGATCACAGATATCGCGTCCCCCGAAGATCGACCGCGGCTGCTCGGCATGCTGGGTGCGGCGTTCGGTGTCGGGTTCGTTTTCGGCCCCGCACTTGGTGGACTTGCCGCGCTCGGCGGTCCGCACGTGCCGTTCTATGTCGCATCGGTTTTCGCCCTTTGCAATGCAGTGGCGGCATGGTTCCGACTTCCCGAAACCAACACCACGCGTGCGCAACGTGAATCAACCCGCGTGCGTCGGCGCTTCGTCGTGAACCGCTACACGGGCACCGCACTGCTTGCGGGCTCGGCGTTCGCCGGGTTCGAAGCAACGTTTGCCTTGTTCGGCGAGCGACGCTTCGATCTCACGGAAGGGTCAGCAGCTGCCGTGTTCCTCGTTGTCGGCGTGATGCTGGTCATCGTCCAGGGCGCGCTCATCGGGCCGCTCACGAAATCCTTCGGTTCGATCCGTTTGCTGTCGTCGGGTTTCGTCGTGTTGATCGGAGGTTTTCTCGTTCTCTCCATCGCCGACATGTGGGTGGTGCTGTTCGTGGCGCTCGCACTTTTGTCCCTTGGTCAGGGTGTCGTCACACCGTCGCTCACCAGTGTGGTCGCCGACTCGGTTGCACCCGACAAGCGCGGTGAGGCACTTGGTGTCCAACAGTCGGCTGGCGCGCTGTCGCGTATCGTCGGTCCGGCCGTTGCAGGTCTCATGTTCGACAACGCCGGGGTTGGTTGGCCCTACGTCACCGCTGCCGTGCTCACGCTTCTGGCTCTGGTTCTCCTATCGTCTTCGGGCAGGTCATGAAGGAGCACTTCTCGGTTCCCGCCCCGCGCGGAAACTTCCAGCCGCCGTCGATGGGTTACGTGCCCGCGCTCGACGGTCTCCGGGCACTCGCTGTCATAGCGGTCATCTTCTACCACGCCAAGTTCAGCTGGATGCAGGGTGGTTTCATCGGCGTCGAGGTGTTCTTCGTCGTCAGTGGATTCCTCATCACGTCACTGCTGTTGGAGGAAGCCGAAGAGAACCAAAGCATCGCGCTGAAGCAGTTCTGGTACCGCCGTGCGCGGCGACTGCTTCCTGCGCTGTTCGTGATGTTGGTGATGGTGTCGGCATGGGCGTTACTGTTCTCCGACTACAAGGTTGGCCAACTGCGCCACGACTTCCTGTCTGCCGTCTTCTACATCTCCAACTGGTGGCAGGTCTTCTTCACCGACGTTCCGTACTTCGCACCGAAGGACCCGCCACTTCTGCGGCACTTGTGGTCGCTCGCCGTCGAAGAGCAGTGGTACCTGATCTGGCCGTTTGCGTTCATCGGCCTGTTGCGCTGGCGGCGCAGTCGCGCAAAAGCGGCACAAACCCTCGTCGTCACCGCGGCCGTCATCATGGTTCTCACGGCCGTTCTGTACAGCGGGTCGAACCCCGACCGCGTGAATTTCCTCTATCTCTCGACCCTCACGCGTCCGACCGGCCTGTTGCTCGGTGCCGCCGGCGCATTGCTGTGGCGTCCCTGGACGATGACGGGTCGCGCAAAGGTTGCCGAGATTCCCGAACGCACGCTGTCGGCTGCTGCGGTTGCGAGTTCCGCGGTTCTGCTTCTTCTCGCACTTTCCCTCACCGTCGAAGGGGCCTTCCTCTACCGCGGTGGCTTGGCACTGGTAACGGTCTCGTCGCTCGTTCTCGTCGCCACGGCAGTGCATCCGAATGCGGTCGCGGTGCGCAGCGTGCTCGGGTCGCGACCGCTGGTTGAAATCGGCAAGCGTTCCTACGGCCTGTACCTGTGGCATTGGCCGATCTTTCTCTTCGCGAACGCACGCGACGGTGCGGGCAACTTTTTTGTCGCGCTCGTCATCACGGTCATGGTCACCGAGGCCAGCTACCGCTTTGTCGAAGAGCCGATTCGCGGCGGTGTCATCGGGCGTTGGCGGGCGATTCTCAACGACCGTGACGATGAGCGCAGACGTGACATCGCCGTCACCGCCACGTGCTACGGAATCGCCGCCATCGTTCTCACCGCCAGTGTGGGCATCGCGCTCGCCGCCACCAAGCCGATCGACATCTCAATGGACCAGGGGCCCGACCAGGTGTTCGGCGCCACGACGACGATTCCACTCGAGGATCCGACGCAAACCACACAGCCCGGTGTCGTCGCGCCGAGCACCACGCTTCCCGTCTTGTCCGACCCGCGTCGTCTTCTCATCGTCGGCGACTCACAGGCCAAGGCGCTTGCCATCAACCAGCCGGCCGGAATCGAAAAGACGTTCACCGTGTCGAACGGGTCGATCTCGGGCTGCGGCGTGTACGAATTCGGCACGGGCATCAGTTCGGGCATCGACTTCAAGCAGAACTTCGACACGTGTCAAGGTTGGAACGGCAAGTGGACCGACGCAGCGAAGAAGGCCAATGCCGAGATCGCACTGGTCGTCGTCGGCGCGTGGGAAGTGCTCGACGTGCTTCACGCCGGCACGAACTATGCGTTCTTCACTCCCCAGGCCGACACGCTCTTCAAGACGCAGGTGAAGAAGGGAATCGACGCGCTCATCGCCGGTGGCGTCGGCAAGGTCGGTCTGCTCGAGGTGCCGTGCATGCGACCGCAAAACGTTGCGGGTGCGGGAATTCCCGCGATTCCCGAACGCGGTGACGACACCCGTACGCGTCACCTGAACGATTTGTTGCAACAGGTGGCAACGGAAAATGGCGCAACGGCAGTGTTCGTCAACGGGCCGCGCGAATGGTGCACCAGTTCGATCATCGCCAACGACCTCGGTTACCGCTGGGACGGCGTGCACGTGTACAAGCCCGGGGCGAAGCTGATCATGGAAACGATCGCCCCCACCCTCCTCACCCTCTAACCCACCAGGGTTCTCGGTGTGTAATTACCCGTTTTTCGGGTAATTACACACCGAGAACCCTCGCATTGGGTTGCGAGAATGGGGGGATGGCGATGATCGATGTCATCAATCCGGCCGACGGAACCCTCGTCGGCCAAGTCAAGAACTCAAGCATCTCCGATTGCCTCGCCGCAGTCGACGCGGCGCACGATGCATTCCCCGCGTGGCGCAACATGGCACCGCGCCAACGTGGTGAGATCCTGCGCAAAGCCTTCGAGCTGATGATGCAATCGCAGGAAGAACTCGCGCGTCTGATCACCCAAGAGAACGGCAAGGTGCTTGCCGACGCACGCGCAGAAGTTGCCTATGCGGCTGAGTTCTTTCGGTGGTTCAGCGAAGAGGCCGTGCGTATCGACGGTGACTACCGCCGCGCACCGAATGGAAACAACTGGCTGCTCGTGATGCGCCAGCCCGTGGGTGTTGCGCTTCTTGCGACGCCGTGGAACTTCCCCGCCGCCATGGCGACACGCAAGATCGGCCCCGCGCTCGCGGCCGGCTGTACCGTCGTGTTGAAGCCCGCACACGAAACGCCACTCACCGCGCTCGCAATCGGTGAGATTCTGAAAAAGGCCGGTGTTCCCGACGGTGTGGTGAACATCGTCGTGGCCGATCCACCGGGGCCCGCAGTCGAAGCAATGCTCGACAGCGGAAAGGTGCGCAAGTTGTCGTTCACCGGATCAACCAAGGTGGGTTCGATGCTCCTCGCACAGGCGGCCAAGCGTGTCATCAATTGCTCTATGGAACTGGGCGGCAATGCACCGCTCGTCGTGTTCGACGACGCCGACCTCGACGTCGCAATCGAGGGAACCATGCTTGCCAAGATGCGCAACGGGGGAGCGGCATGCACGGCCGCGAATCGCCTGTTCGTGCACGATCACGTTTACGACGAGTTCGCCGAGCGCCTCACGCAGAAAATGGCAATGCTTCGCCTGGGCGATGGCCTCGATCCGTCCTCCACGGTTGGTCCGCTTGTGTCATTCGCCCAACAGCAACGCGTCGCCAACCTCGTAGACACCGCAAAAAGTGAGGGTGCCAACGTCGCGTGCGGAGGGAAGGTCGCCGATGATGCTTCGTTCGGGTACCAACCGACCGTTCTCACCGACGTTCAACTCAACGCGAGCATTTTGAACGAAGAAGTCTTCGGGCCCGTCGCACCACTCGTGCGTTTCACCGATGCCGATGACATTGTCGCGCACTCGAACTCGGTCGACCACGGTCTCGTGTCGTATGTGTTCACGCGTGACATCGGCAAAGGCATGCGTCTTGCCGAAGCGCTCGACACCGGAATGGTGGGTCTCAACCGCGGACTGGTGTCCGATCCCGCCGCGCCGTTCGGCGGTACGAAGGCGTCGGGGCTCGGCCGCGAAGGCGCACATGACGGCCTGTTGGCGTTCCTCGAAACCAAGTACGTCGCCGGAAACTGGTGAGGAATCTCGGCGCAAATCTTGACGAAATCTGCACCTCCGTGCGCCGAGAACCCTTGGAGGGTTTGGTGGAAGAGCCCTACCGACGGGTAACTTTGCTTCATGGCTGAGTTCTCCCTCCACCTCAACGACGACCAACTGCAGATCCAGGAATGGGTCCGTACCTTCGCGAAAGAC
>JBJTYJ010000060.1:0-2911 GCA_046082705.1 Actinomycetota bacterium
CGTCTCGCACTCGAGTACCTGAACTACGACGAGCGTGCCGAACTCGGCATCTTCAGCCGCGACGAGCGTCTGCAGCCGACTTTGCCCGGTGTCGAAGAGACCATCGTCGAAACCAGCACCGGTTCGGAAGTTGTCGCAGACCCGAAGAGCGTGCCATCGGCCGGTGACCTGGCTGCGCAGTTGCAGTACGGCCTCGCCCCGTCGGCCCCGAGCACCGATCACTCGCCTGCGACGGGCATCGAGCGTCCGGCCGTCAAGCACAGCGACGCACCGATGTGCATGCAATGCGGTGTGCAGATGCAGCGCGCCGGCTCATGCCATGCGTGCCCGTCGTGCGGCTCGACCTCCGGCTGCTCCTAACCCCTGAGGGTTCTCGGTGTAAAAAGACTCGCTTTTCGCGACAACTCACACCGAGAAAACCAAACATTTGAGATTCAAAGTGAAACGGGGAGGCTTTCGAGTCTCCCCGTTTTGGATCAGCCATCAAGGCTCGATCGGTCCCGAATGGCGGTCAGTTGACGGAATGTCGCGGTTCTCGGTGTGTCATGGTGCAGAAAGCGGGTTTTTGCACACCGAGAACCCTTTGGGAGGGGTCGGTAGGGTGCGGGTGTGAAGAGGGAACTGCCGCCCGGATATCGCGAACAACTGGAGTTGGGCTACGTCTTCGGTAGCACGTTGACCTTTGGGCAGCGTCCACTGGTTCCCGACGCAGGGATGCTCGCCGAGTGGGAAGCGGATGTTGCGATCATCGGTGCTCCGTTCGACCTTGGAACGACGAATCGCCCCGGGGCACGGTTCGGCCCACGTGGGGTCAGGGCAAACGCCTACGAGCCGGGGACGTACCACCTCGACCTCGGTATCGAGATCTTCGAGCACCTCGAAGTTGTCGATGCCGGCGATGCGTATTGTCCGCACGGCATGGTCGAGGCCAGCCTCGACAACGTGAAGAAAAAGGTCGCCGAGGTGGTGAACCTCGGCATCACGCCGATCGTCATTGGTGGCGACCACACGATCACATGGCCGTCGGCGACTGCGGTTGCCGAGAAGTACGGCTTCGGTCGTGTGGGCATGGTGCACTTCGACGCGCACGCCGACACTGCCGACACGATCGACGGAAACCTGGCAAGTCACGGAACGCCAATGCGTCGCCTCGTCGAAAGCGGTGCGATACCTCCCAAGAACTTCGTGCAGATCGGTCTGCGCGGTTATTGGCCGGGTCCCGACGTGTGGAAGTGGATGACCGAAGAGGGCATGCGCTGGCACATGATGGACGAAGTTCACCGCCGTGGTCTCGATGCCGTCATCACAGACGCCATCGCCGAAGCGATGGACGGGGTCGACCACCTCTATGTCAGTGTCGACATCGATTCACTCGACCCGGCCTACGCACCGGGAACCGGAACCCCCGAACCCGGCGGCATTGCGAGCGTCGACATGCTGCGGGCTTTGCGACGCCTCGCGCTAGAAACGCCGCTCGTCGCCTTCGATGTGATGGAAGTGGCGCCCGCCTACGACCATGCCGACTGCACGGTGAACGTTGCGCACCGCCTCATCATGGAAGTGCTTGCGGGTCTGGCTGCCAAGAAGCGCGGTTAGTGACTACGCGAAAGAGCACGGCATGCGCTTGATGCCGTTGATGAAGTTGCTCTGCAGATAGGCCGGTTCTCCGGTGATGCGCAGGTTGGGAAGACGCCGACGGATTTCGTCGAACATGACAGCAATCTCGCGTCGTGCAAGGTTCGCACCAAGGCAGAAGTGCGGACCGCCGGCGCCGAATCCCACCTGGGGTGGTTGGATGTCGCGACGGACGTCGAAGATGTCGGGGTTCGTATAGACGCGGTCGTCACGATTGCCCGAGGCGTACCACATCACCACTTTCTGGCCGGCCTTCACGGGGAAGCCATTGATGTCGGTGTCTTGCGTAACGGTACGACGGAAGTGGATCACCGGCGTTGAATAGCGAACGATTTCCTCAACCGCCGACTTTGTGTGGGTCTCAAAATTGTCGAACCAAATCTTGCGTTGGTCGGGGTTGTCGGTGAGCAGCTTCATTCCGTGGCTGATCGCGTTGCGTGTCGTCTCGTTGCCCGCCACGACGAGAAGAATGAAGAACGACCCGAACTCCTGTGATGTCAGGCGTTCGCCGTCGACCTCGGCATTCATCATCACCGACGTGATGTCGTCGACGGGATTCTTGATGCGGTCTTCGCCCAGTGCCTGGGCGTAGTTGAACATGCTGAGGCCCGCGTTCAGCAGGTCGTCGAGGCCGGTCACCAACTCCGGGTCGCCGACGCCGAGAATCGTGTTGGTCCAGGTGAGGATCTGCTTGTAGTCGTCCTTGGGGATGCCCATCATCTCGCAGATGATTTCGAGCGGGAAGCGCGAGGCGATCTCCTCGACGAAGTCGAACTCGGTACCGGAGAAACGCTCGATCACGTTGTCGACGACTTCCTTCGCCTTCGTGACGACGTACTCTTCGACGCGCTTGATTTCACGCGGGGCGAAACCACGCGAAACGATCGACCGCAAACGGAAGTGTTTCGGGTCGTCCATGTTGATCATCGAGCCGAAGAACTCGTTCAATTCGACGGTGAGGTCGCCGATGTTCGAGCCCTTGCCGCTGCAGAACAGTTCAGGGTGGCGGCTGACGTGCCAAATGTCGTCGTGGCGAGTGAGCGCGATGTATCCGGGCCCACGGGGGATCGGAGAGTTCTCGAATTCCCATTCCTCGAAGAATTGGTACGGCGACTCGTCACGCAGCGTCTTGAATGCTCCGTAGCGCCACGCGCGCTCTTGCAACCAGAACTCGGGGTTCGAAAGGTTGATGTCCGAGAGAGGGACCTTGGGCAACGATGAGGCCTGTGTCGACATGCCGTGAGATTATGCGTTCGTGGAGAAAGACCACGAAGCC
>JBJTYJ010000061.1:0-3751 GCA_046082705.1 Actinomycetota bacterium
CTTCGGCCTCGAAGCCACGCTGTGGGACGACGTCACCGCCGGCCTCATGTACGGCCCCGGCTACACGATCATGGGCGGCACTTCGAACGTGATGCGCAACATCCTCGGCGAGCGCGTCCTCGGCCTGCCTAAAGAGCCGGGAAAATAGAGAAGTAAGGTCGGTTCATGGCCGACCTGCTTGCGCTTTCCACGAAAATCATCGACTCGGGCGTCCTCGACCAGCCCGCGAACCGCATCATCAACGAGATCTCCGAACTTGCCCCCGACCTCGCAATCGTCGAGTCGTTCAGCCACGCCGTCACGTGGAACAGCCCCGAGGGCCTCGTCATCTTCGACACGGGCACGTACGACAATGGCCAAAAAGTCGCCGACCAAATCCGCACCTGGACAAACGCTCCCCTGCACGCCATCGTCTACACCCACGGTCACGTCGACCACGTGGGCGGCAGCGGCCCGATTGCGGCAACCCTCGGCGCAGCGGGCAAGAAGGTGCGCGTGATCGGCCATGAAAACGTCGAACGCCGCTTCACCCGCTACCGCGACACGAGTGACTGGAACCGCATCATCAACGCCCGCCAATTCGGCGGCGTGCGGGAGGAACACGGCTACGGCCTCGTCTCGGATTCCTCGCAGGTCGGAAAAAAGCACCCGACGTTCCTGCACGACAGCGTTCTCGAGGTCAACGAAAGCCTCGGTGACTTCACGTCGATGAAGATCGGCGACGACACCGTCGAGTTCCACCACGCCCGCGGCGAAACCGACGACCACTTGTGGGCCTTCTTCCCCGACCGCAAATGGATCGCGACGGGCGACTTCATCATCTGGAACTTTCCCAATGCCGGCAACCCGCAGAAGGTGCAGCGCTGGCCCATCGAGTGGGCGGCCGCGTTGCGGCGCATGATCACCCAGCAGCCCGAACTGCTGTTGCCGGCGCACGGATTGCCCATCGAAGGCAAGGACCGCATCGCGCGCGTTCTCGACGAAATCGCAACCGCACTGGAAACCCTCGTGCGTGGGGTTCTGCAGATGATGAACGCGGGCGAAACCCTCGACACGATCATCCACGCGGTCAAGGTTCCCGACGCAACGCTCGGTCGGCCATACCTGCGTCCGATGTACGACGAACCCGAGTTCATCGTGCACAACGTGTGGCGCCAGTTCGGCGGATGGTGGGATGGTGCAGCGTCACGCCTGAAGCCCGCACCCGACGCCGCGGTCGGCGCCGAAGTTGCAGCACTTGCCGGAGGCGCCGACGTTCTTGTGCGTCGCGCACAGAAACTCGCCGAAGAGGGCGATCTGCGCCTTGCGTGTCATCTCGCCGACTTCGCAGGCTGGGCCGCCCCCGACGACCCTGAAGTACACGGCATCCGCGCCGAAATCTACGAGCGTCGCCGGAAGGCCGAACTGTCGTTGATGGCGAAGGGCATCTTCGCCGCCGCCTCGAAAGAGTCAAAGCGCATCAACCAGCGCTGACGAACACCAACGCAATCAGCGCCAAACCAACACCCACCCACTGTGCGGGGTGCAGTTTCTCCTTGTCGAGCGACGTCGCCAGCACCAACGTGCTGACGGGATACAACGACGCAATCACCGCGACCACCGACAACAACCCGTGCCGGGCTGCAATCAAGTAGAAACCGTTCGCGGCCGAGTCGAGAATGCCACTGGTCAACGCCCAACGCGTCGCTTCGCCCTTCGTGCGCAACGGGTGCCGCGTCGAAACGACGACTAGTAAAACGATCGGCAAACTCACCGACCTCAACGCCACCAACGGCCACAATCCCGCATCCGATGACACGTGGTCGAACGCAATGAAGATCGTCGCAAAGCACGCGCCGGCGATCACGGCCAACACGACGATGTTGGCAGGCGTGCGCTTGTCCTGCACGCCCAGCGCATCGGTGACCAACACCACGGCAATCACCGCTACGATCATGCCGACGTACGCAACGAGCCCCCGGCGCTCGCCCTCGACGAGGCCCCACACCACCGGGATCGTCGTACCCACCAACGCCGTGATCGGCGCCACGATTGTCATCGACCCCGAAGCCATCGCGCGGTAGAAACCCAACAGCCCGAGCGAACCGGCGACACCGGCCGCCGCACTGATGAAGAGATCGTGACCCGACGGAACGGGGTCGCCGATGAACAACGCCAACAACAGCGCCCCGGTGAATCCCGCACATTGGCCGACTAATGTCACCGTGAACGACGATGCAAGGCGGCTGCCGCGGCCGCCCGAATAGTCGGCGATGCCGTAGACCACGGCCGTCAGAAGAGCGAAGACGACGGCCACGGGGCTTCAGACTACGGTCAGCGCCATGGAACATGTGAGATTCGGCCGCACCGGAATGATGGTTTCGAAGTTGTGCCTCGGCACCATGACCTTCGGACACCAGTGCAGCGAGGAGCAGTCGGTTGCGATCCTGAACCAGGCGAAGGAACACGGCTTCACCTTCATCGACACTGCCGACGTGTACCCCATCGGCAACATGTCGGGTGCCTACGGTGAAACCGAAAGCATCATCGGCCGCTGGATGAAGGGCCAACGCGACAACTTCATCGTCGCTACGAAGTGCTATGCACCGACCGGCCCCAACCCCTGGGATCAGGGCAATAGCCGGAAGAACATCTTCCGCGCCGTCGAAGCGTCGCTGCGCCGCCTGCAAACCGACTACATCGATCTTTACCAACTGCACTTCTACGATGCCAACGTTTCGCACGAAGAGTCACTCTCTGCTCTCGATGATCTCGTGAAGCAGGGCAAGGTGCGATACATCGGCTGCTCGAACTACCTCGCCTACCAACTCGCAACAGCCCTCGGCCGCACCGACGCGAACAGCTGGACCCGCTTTGCCAGCATCCAGCCCCGTTACAACCTGCTGTTTCGAGAGAACGAGCGTGAACTTCTCCCCCTCTGCGAGCAGGAGAACATCGCGATCATTCCGTACAACCCGCTCGCGGGTGGCTTCCTCACCGGTAAGCACAAGCCCGGCACACCAACCGAGGGCACGCGCTTCTCACTCGAGGGCGACGGCACGGCCGGCCGCTACCAAGAGCGCTACTGGCATGACCGCATGTTCGAAACGATCGAGGCGCTGCGCGGCATCGCCAAGGAAGCGAACGTGACGATGGCTCAGCTTGCCGTCGCTTGGCAGTTCACCCGACCCGCCGTCACGTCGCCGATCATCGGCGCCAGCAAGCCCGAACAACTTGCCGATGCTGTTGCCGCACTGTCGACCCCGCTCGACGCGGAGCTCACCAAGCGTCTCGACGTTCTCACCCGCGAATACCGCTTCGGCGACTCGGCGCGTTGAAGTTCCTCATCTCCGTCATCGACACCGCCACCAATACGGGAAGCGGTGACGAGATCGCGGCGATCGACGCGTTCAACAACATGCTCATCGAACGCGGTCACTGGATCTTCGCGGTCGGACTCTCCGCGCCAAACACTCCCGCGCGGTTCGACAACCGCAAGAGCGCCGGCATCACCATCGACGGTCCGCTGCACGACCCGACAACGAACGCAGGCAACGAACACATCAGCGGGTTCTGGCTGATTCAGCCCGACAACATCGACGTTGCGCGCGAACTTGCAACTGCGGGCTCCCCCCTGCAACCGCAAAGTCGAACTTCGCCCGCTTCTGGGCGGCTGAACTCAGGCGGTGACGCGGGCGTAGGGCACGGTGATCTCGAAGGGGATCACCACGTCATAGGCCTGGCCGGGCTGACTATCGTCGCCACCCTGCCA
>JBJTYJ010000062.1:0-2262 GCA_046082705.1 Actinomycetota bacterium
TGCTCGGTGATGAAAACGGATCAGTCGCCCACGTTCTCGTCAGCGAAAAACTGAGGCCGAGCATCGTGCGCGACTTCGGTGAAAACTGCGTGGTCGAAACCCGCGAGGGTGCGGCCGTCGTTGCGGTTCCGTGTGCCAACCGCGCGGCCTTCCGTTCGTGGGTTCTCGGCCTCGTCGCGGGGGCCGAGGTGTTGTCGCCCCCCGAGGCACGGCAAGACGTGATTGATTGGCTCGACAAGATGGCGGGTGCACGGTGAAGCGTCGCAAGTCTTCCGACCGCGTGCAGGGCCTCCTCGTCATGCTGCCTTGGCTTTTCGAACGCAAGTTCGCCACGATCGAAGAGATGGCCGAAACGTTCGGTCTCGACCGCGAAACCCTGCTGAGCGACCTGAACCTGTCGACGTTCTGTGGAACGCCTCCGTACACGCCCGACGAATTGGTCGAGATCTTCATCGAAGATGACGAGGTGTGGATTCGCGAGCCACGCATCTTCACCCGGCCACTGCGTCTGACCGTCGAGGAGGCCTTCACATTAAAGGCCGTCGGTGAGGCCGCGCTCGCGGTGATGGGAACCGGCACATCGTCGGCACTCGCGTCGGCGCTTGCGAAGTTGCCCGATCTTGCCGACGACGCACCCGTCGTCGTGCGCCAACCGAGCGACCCGAAACTTGCTGAGCTCGAAGACTGCGCGGCGTCGAACGAAATCGTGACGATCGACTATTTCTCGCCGGTCACCGTGAAGAACTCCAAACGCGACATCGTGCCGATGCGTCTGTGGGTCGACGGTGAACACTGGTATTGCGATTCGCTCGATTTCCTGTCGGGCGAACATCGTTTGTTCCGCCTCGACCGCATGACGGAGATGACACGCACCGGCCGTTACGCCGAGCCGAGTTCGCTGCCGGTGATTCCCGACGAACCGGGTTTCAACTGGTCGGCCGACTCGGAGGTCGTGACCCTGCAGTTGAAGGCCGGCGCACATTGGGTGGCCGAGCGGTACCCGACGCTGAGCGTGAAAAAGCTTGCCACCGGTGCGGTGGAAGTGAAACTGCACGTTGCCAACGAAGCGTGGCTGGGTCGTCTTCTCGTGCGCGCGGGCAACGACGCCAAGGTTGTGGCTCCGTCGAAGTACGCGACGCTCGCCGCGCGCACCGCACGCCAGATTCGCGCGCGCTACGCCTGAGGGCGTGTCAGGCCGCCTCTTGGGCGGTGATTCTTCGTAGGTCGCCCAATGTGCTGGCGCCGTGGTTCTTGATGAGAATCGACAACAGTTGTGCGGTCGCAGTTGCATCGCACAGCGCATCGTGGGCGTTGTCGAGGGGGATGCCGTATCTCTCGCACAACGTTGCAAGACGGTGCGACTCGGCACGCTTCGGGTCGAGCTTTCTCGACAGCTCGAGTGTGCACACTGGGCTGTCGACTTCGAGTGCGATCGAGTGACGCTGAGACTCGGAAGCGATGAAGCCGTAGTCGAACTTGGCGTTGTGCGCCACGAGCACACGTCGCTTGGCGAGGCGGCGCAAGCGGCGCAGCGCACGGCGTGTCGGTAGGCAGCGGTTCACGTCGTCGTTGGTGATGCCGTGGATCTCGTGCGCCGGCGGATTCGGCGTGTCCCAGGGCAGTTGGCCGTTGCCGGGTCGCACGTAGGTGGAAAAGCGGCGCTTGATGCGACCGTCGGAGTCGGTTATGACCGCGCCCACCTGCAGGATGACGTCGTTTGCAGTGGAGAGGCCCGTTGTTTCGACGTCAACGACGAGGAACTCGACGTTGTCGAGCGGGCGCGCATCGGCGCCCGCGGATGGTCTTTGTCGCATGAGTCGCACGTTAGGCAAGCGGTGTGACGACGGTGGGGGAGACGCGTCGCGTCAGCCCGCCATGGCCTTCTGGAACGTGGGCAAATCGAAGTAGTCGCGCCACAGGGCGATCTTCCCGTTCTTCACTTCGAACACGCCTGCAAGAGGCAGCTCGATCCAGCGCTCACCCATCTTGAAACGGTCGACACGTTCGTTCAAAACGACACCCGAGTTCATGTCGCCGGCCGACGACTGGCGCACGATCACCCAATCGATTTCGCTACAACCCGCAGTGAACGGCACCAGAATCTGCTTGACCGCGTCGGGGCCGAAAACCTTCGACATCGGCACGTTGTCGTACTCGCAGTCATCGGTCATAAGAGCGCAAGCGGAGTCGAGGTCTTTCGCCTCAATGTGCTTGATGAAGGTGCGAACCAGTTCGTCGGGCGTCATGCCCACAATTGTGGCT
>JBJTYJ010000063.1:0-6924 GCA_046082705.1 Actinomycetota bacterium
GGGAACCCGCAATCTCGTTGCAGCCGCCGAACGTGTCGGCGCCTGCGTTCTCTACGTCAGCACCGACTATGTCTTCGACGGATCGAAGACCGGTCCGTACCTCGAATCGGACGTGCCGAACCCGCAGTCGGTCTACGGTGCATCGAAGTTGTCGGGTGAGCGCGCAATGCGACCGAGCGACTTGATCGTGCGCATTTCGTGGGTGTGCGGCTACCACGGCAACAACATGGTGAAGACGATCCTGCGTATTGCGGCCGCACAGCCGTCGCTTGCGTTCGTCGACGACCAGATTGGACACCCCACGTTTGCCGACGATGCAGCACAGGGAATGCTGACTCTCGTCGAGGCCGGTGCATCGGGAATCTTCCATCTCACGAATCAGGGCGCGGTGAGCTGGTGCGGCTTTGCCCGCGCGGTTCTCGCGGCGGCGGATGCCGACCCGTCGCGTGTCGCTGCCATCACAACCGCCGACCTGCAGCCGCCACGACCGGCCAAGCGTCCGGCCAACTCCGTTCTCGAGAATGCTGCGATGCGCGATGCAGGCTTCGCACTCCTCGATGATTTCCGCGTGCCCTTGGCGCGGTTGGTTGGGCGCCTGCTGGCAGACTGACCCGATGCGCGGCATCGGTACGATCACGAACTTTCTCACGATCGTCGGTGGAACCGTCGTTGGTCTGGCGGTGGGTCGCTACGTCGCCGACCAGATGCGCACGACGATCGAGCAAGCCGTTGGCATGATCACCATCGTGCTCGGCGTTTCGACCGCGGCACAGTCCGACAACATCGTGTTTCCACTCGTCAGCGTGGTGCTCGGCGGCATCATCGGCGAGGCCATGCGCATCGAGCACGGCTTTTCCGCTCTCGGCCATTGGGTGAAGGCGAAAGCCGAGTCGGTTCTCGCGGGGCGGTCGCGGTCGACGTCGTTCCACCCGCGCTTCGTCGAGGGCTTCGTCACGGCAACCTTGCTGTTCTCGATCGGTCCAATGTCGATTCTCGGGTCGATTGACGACGGCCTCGGACGTGGTGCGCAGATCCTCATCGTGAAGTCTGCGCTCGATGGTTTGGTCTCGATTCTCTTCGCCGCAACGATGGGTTGGGGAGTGGCGCTGAGCGCTTTCGTTGTGGCCGCCTATCAGGCGGTGATGACGCTGAGTGCATCGGGTCTCGACGCGATTCTCGACGACCGAATGGTGCACGAGATGAGCGCAACCGGCGGCATCATGGTGCTTGGCATTGGTTTGCGCTTCATGGACGTGAAGCCGATCAGGGTCGGCAGCTTGCTACCGGGGCTTGCGATCGCCCCGGTACTTGTTGCGCTGTTTGCCCGCTGACCCGTAGTTCTTTTCACCGGCCGGCTTGCCGCCTTTACTGCGCGCTCCGCCGACTTCACTGTTGCCCTTGTAGCCGGAACCGCGGTTGTTGCTCTTGTAGCCCGAACCGCGACCAGCCGAACCATTGCGACCAGAACCGTTACGACCCGAGCCGTTGCGGTTGCCGTTGAACTGACGCGGGCCGTCGGAAGAGCGGCCGCTCTTCGTGCGTTCGGGTGCGGGGTGCACGTTGATCGACGCCGTCTCCACGAACACGCGGTCGCCGGGGGCGAGCTCGTTCAGGAACGGATGGTTCGGCGCAACCTTCGTCGTGGTGGGGAAGATCCCCGCCTGCTTCGTGAGTGCGCGCACCGAACGGCGCTGCTTGTCGGTCATCAGCGTGACGACGGTGCCCGAGGCACCTGCGCGGGCCGTGCGACCCGAACGGTGCAGGTACGCCTTGTGCTCTTCGGGCGGGTCGGCGTGGATGACGAGGCTGACGTCGTCGACGTGAATACCGCGGGCAGCGATGTCGGTGGCCACCAAGGTGTCGGCGCGACCTGCCGCAAAGGCGGCAAGGTTGCGCGCACGAGCCGACTGCGACAAGTTGCCGTGCAGCTCGACCGACGGGACACCAGCCTTCATCAGCTGCTCGGTGAGGCGTGCTGCACCGTGCTTCGTGCGCGTGAAGACGAGGGTCTTGCCCGGTGCGGCGCAAAGGTCCTTCAGGATGCCCACGCGGTCGGCGTTGTCGATGTGCAGCACGTGGTGTGTCATCGCGTCGACGGGTGAATCGGCCGGGTCGACCTCGTGGATGACGGGGTTGGCGAGGAAACGGTCGACGAGACCGTCGATACCACGGTCGAGCGTTGCCGAGAACAACAGGCGCTGCGAGTTGCGCGGCGTGGCGGCGAGAATCTGCTCGACGTGCTGGAGGAACCCGAGTTCGGCCATGTGGTCGGCCTCGTCGAGAACCGTGATCTCAACTTCGGAGAAGTCGACGTTGCGCGACTCCATGTGATCGACAAGACGTCCCGGGCACGCGACGACGATGTCGACGCCCTTGCGCAGCGCATTCAGCTGGCCGACGTATCCGACGCCGCCGTAGATGGTCGTGGTGAACATGCGCAGGCTGCGGGCGAGGGGCATGATGACCTCGTTCACCTGGTTTGCAAGTTCGCGCGTCGGCACGAGAATCAGTGCGCGTGGCTTGTTGGCCTTGCGGGGCTTGTTCGATTCGGCCAAGCGGGTGATCATCGGCAACGAGAACGCGAGCGTCTTGCCCGAACCGGTGCGGCCACGACCAAGAACGTCGCGGCCGGCCAGCGCATCGGGAATCGCCGCAGACTGGATGGGGAAAGGAACGAGGATGCCTTGTTCGGCAAGGTGGTGCTTCAGCGACTTGTGAAGATCAAGATCGTCGAAAGACGACACAAGAGAAGACGTAGCAATTGACATGGTGGGGGCTCCGGGCGGGGGAATCAGCCACGGACGCCGGTGTGCACCCATGGGGACTCGCAGACGACCTGCGAGGAGTAAGACGCTACCGCCGATTCCGTCCAGAAATGGCGATGTTCGAAAGTTTCTAGTTCTATTCCTTCCATGGCTTCTTTTCTCGATCGTGCAATGGACACGCTGGTGGTACCCGGCTTCAGTCGCGTTGGCTACGCGGTGAGATCGCGGTCGTTCGTGCCGCTGTCGGAAATGTCTCTCGCAGGCAAGACGGTCGTCGTCACGGGACACACATCGGGGCTCGGTCTTGCCGCAGCGAAGCAGATGCGTGCCATGGGCGCAGACCTCGTACTTGTCGGCCGCGACGCGACGCGCAGCACTCGAGCGGGCGAGACGGTGCGCGGCGAACCGGGTGGCGGGTCGGTCGATGTGATCGTTGCCGACATGGGTGACCTGCAAGCAGTTGCACACCTTGCCTCGACCATCGCTGCAACACGTTCACGTGTCGACGTCGTCGTGCACAACGCAGGTGCACTGTTGAAGACGCGCGAACGAACCGCGTCAGGATACGACACGACCCTCGCCGTTCATGTTCTCGGTCCGTTCCTTCTCACGCACATGTTGCTTCCGTTGCTCGCTGCGTCGAAGGGAAGGGTCGTGACCGTTGCATCGGGTGGCATGTATGCCGTGCCGTTGCCCGACTTCTCTCGCGGACATTCGTTGGAACTGCCCGACGACAAGTACGACGGCACGCGACAGTACGCAATTGCCAAGCGCGCGCAGGTGACATTGAACGAAATGTGGGCGACCGAATCGTCGGCAGACGGAATCTTGTTCCACGCAATGCACCCGGGCTGGGCCGACACTCCCGGTGTGGCGTCGTCGATTCCGGTGTTCCGCGCCGTCACCCGTCCGATCCTGCGGAATGCGGCGCAGGGTGCCGACACAATTTCGTGGCTTGCAGCAGTCGATGCATCGATGGTGGGTTCGGGCGGGTTCTGGTGCGACCGCGAACGGCGCCCAATTCACCGTTTGGCTTCGACGCGGCGGGCCGATACGACCGAATCGCGCCACGCGTTGCGGGAGCAGGTACGGGCCGCTGCGCTAGGGTCGACAGCGTGAAAGTGCGTTTGGTCGAAGGTCGTTGTCAGGGTCATCAGATGTGTGCGATTGCCGCCCCCGAGGTGTTCGGGAGCGACGACATCGGCAACGCGGCGATTCTGATCGAGCGTGACATCCCGGCCGATCTCGAGGCAAAGGCGCGGCGCGCCGAGGGCAACTGCCCCGAACGGGCGATCGAGATCATCGAATAGGGCCATACCGACTGCTGATGGGGGGATCATGAAGCAGGACATCAACTACGACATCTTCAACCATGATTTCGTCTGGAACCCGTTCCCGACTTTCGACGCGGTGCGCGAGTCTGGGTGTCCGATCGTGCACTCCGACAAGTGGGGAGGGTCATGGATGCCGACCCGCTACGAGGACATCGTCGCTCTCGCCCAGGAACACGACGTGTTCACTTCGCGCGAGATCATCGTGGTGCCGCCGCCCCCCGGCCAACTCGAGGGTCCCTACGGCGGGGTCAAAGCGCCACCAATCACCTCTGATCCACCGGACCACCATTGGCACCGTCGCGCCATCCTTCCGGTGTTCTCCCCACAGTCGGTGGCCACCTACGAGGCCAGCATGCGCGAGTTCTGCAACGGACTCATCGACGGCTTCATCGACAACGGTCGCGCCGACGCCGCGGCCGACTACGCACAACGGATTCCCGTCAACGTGATCGCCCGCATGCTCGGTGTTCCCGTCGAGATGTCGGAAACTTTCACCGAGTGGGTGCGCGGTGCGCTCGAGGTCGGTCTCACCAATCCCGAACTGCGTCGCGAGAACCGCATGAAGATTATCGAGTTCTTCGTCGGCCAGATCAACGAGCGCAAGGCGAACCTGCGCGAGAACGACCTGATTACCGACCTGCTGCGTCTCGAGGTCGACGGCCAGCCCGCGCCGCTCGAGTATGTGATCGGTGTGTGCAACCTGATGCTGGTCGCCGGCATCGACACCACGTGGTCGGCGATCGGTTCGTCCCTGTGGCACCTGGCGGGGCACGCGGAACACCGCAAGCAGTTGCGCGAAAACCCCGAACTCTGGCCGACCGCGGTCGAAGAGTTCCTTCGCGCCTATGCGCCCGTGACCATGGCGCGCATCGTCGACCGTGACATCGAATTCCAGGGTTGTCCGATGAAGGCCGGAGACCGCGTGTTGATGACCTTCCCCGCGGCGAACCGCGATCCACGCCAGTTCGAGCGTCCCGACGAGGTCATCCTCGACCGCCAGAACAACCGCCACGTGGCCTTTGGCGCCGGCATCCACCGGTGTGCGGGGTCGAACCTCGCGCGTCTCGAATTGAAGGTTGCACTGCAAACATGGATGGAGCGCATTCCCGAGTTCACCCTTGTCGACCCGACGGCGGTCACCTGGGCGGGCGGCCAGGTGCGCGGTCCGCGCCAATGTCTCGTCTCGTTCTGATTGATTGTGTGAGATAGGAGACCCTCAACATGGTGCACGTTCCCACCCGCGGTTCGCTGCCGGCCCGCGTCGGCCCGCAGATCGACAACATGCCGCACTACGGCCCGACGAAGATGAGCCGCCAGCCCTACACCGATCCGGTGCAGTACGAACTCGAGCGCGAGCACGTGTTGGCCAAGCACTGGATTCTCGGTGGCCATGCATCGACCGTGAAGAACCCGGGCGACTGGATGACCTTCGAGGGTCACGGTGAGACCGTGGTCATCACCCGTCAACCCGATGGATCCTTGTCGGCCTTCCAGAACGTGTGTCAACACCGCGGGCCCGCATTCGTCTCAGAGATGACGGGCTGCAAGGCGAGACGCTTCACCTGTCCGTACCACGGTTGGGTCTACGACACGACGGGCAAGTTGGTCGGCGTACCCGAGCGCGAGGATTTCTCCGAAGAGCATCTGCGCGACGTGCGCGCGCCGAAGGTTGCCGTGGGCGAGTGGGGTGGCTGGGTGTGGATCAACCTCGCTGGCGACGACGCCGTTCCGCTGGAAGAGGGCCTTGGCGCCGAGATCATGGCCGACCTCGGTGCGTACAAGATGGAGGACATGATCCTCCACGAGGTCGTCGAGTTCGACGTGCCGGTGTCGTACAAGGCGGTTGTCGACGGCTTCAACGAGATCTACCACGTGACCGAGCTGCACCACGTTGCACCCGAGTTCACGAAGGCATGCCGCAAGGCGGCCTTCCACGTGGTCGGTGACAACTACATGTGCTTCGTTCCGAAGCCCGAGAACATGGACAAGTGGGACGAGAACTACGACCATCACAAGTGGGCGATTTGTCACTACGTGGTGTTCCCGAACACGGTGTTCAACTGCAACCCCGAACACATCCAGGTCTTCAACCCGATTCCCATCGGCGTCGACCACACCCGGTTCCTCTGCTGGCAGATCATCTACCCGGGCGACAAGTCCGACCCCGAGTACGCGGCATATTTTGCGAAGACCGAGCGCCTGTGGGCCGGGCTCAAGGTCGTGGTGGGTGAGGACATCGCCATTTACGAGCAGTTGAAGCGCACCAAGAATTCTTCGGGCTACAAAGAGCACATCCTCTCCGAGCGTGAGTGCAAGATTCACCGCTACCACGAGACGATGGCTTTGAAGATCCGCGGCCGCGGCTAGCCCGTACCGAGTCTCGACAGTCCAGCCCGCACCGCCCGCGGGGCATGTGGCAAACTGTCTGCAGAGTCAATTACCTCCGGAGGGTTTCCATGGTTCACGTCCCCACTCGCGGCACTCTGCCTGCCCGCGTCGGTCCGCAGATCCGCACCATGCCCGACTACGGGCCGAGCAAGATGAGCCGCCAGCCCTACACCGACCCGGTGCAATACGAACTCGAGCGCGAGCACGTCCTCAACAAGCATTGGTTGCTCGGCGGACGTTCGGAAGACTTCGCGAATCCCGGCGACTGGATCACATTCGAGGGCCACGGCGAAACGATCATCATCACCCGTCAACCCGACGGCGGTGTCGCTGCGTTCCACAACTTGTGTCAGCACCGAGGCCCGGCAATCGTGGGCGAGTTGAAGGGGTGCAAGGCGCGCCGCTTCACGTGTCCGTACCACGGCTGGGTGTACGAC
>JBJTYJ010000064.1:0-3685 GCA_046082705.1 Actinomycetota bacterium
GGTCAACGGGATGAAGCATTCACTCTTCAGTTCGCCACCCGACTTCGCAAGGAACTCTCCGAACACGCGATCGAGATGATCGAAAAGACGCGGGGTGAATCCCCACATGTTCATCGACACGGGCTCGTCCCCCGTCAGTTGTACGACCGGTCCGTCTTCGCGGGTGTTTCGTGCGGCGAGTCCGTCGCGTTCGATTTTTGTCATCTCGTCGATCGACGTGAGGAACCCCTCGACATTCGCGACACACACACCGCGCGCAACGCTGCCGTGGTCGGACAACGTATTGCGCAAGGTAAAGCCGACCATCGCAAAATCTGTCGACGAAGCATCGGCACCCTGCAGGTGCTTCGAGAGAACCGAATACGAGTCGCGACCGTAGAAGTCATCGGCATTGATGACGGCAAAGTTGCCATGAATCTGTTCGCGTGCACAGAGAATGGCGTGTGTCGTGCCCCATGGTTTTTCGCGGCCGGCCGGCACCGTAACTCCGGCGGGCAGGCGATCGAGCGTCTGGAACGAGAAATCGACTTCGACGCGGTCGGTAAATCGCGCAGCGACCCCCGAGCGAAAGGCGTCTTCGAAGTCGGGGCGGATGATGAAGACGACACGACCAAAGCCGGCGCGCACCGCGTCGTACACCGAATAGTCGAGAATCGTTTCACCGGCCGGACCCATCGGATCGATTTGCTTCAGTCCGCCGTAACGCGAACCCATTCCGGCGGCAAGGACGACGAGTGTTGGCGACATCGCCGACACGCTAGTTCCGGTCGGTCTCGGGACGCCGCTTGCGGAACCCGCGTCGGTCTTCGGTGCGCTCGCGCTCGCGTTGTTCGTCTTCGACCGCGGCCTCCTCGGCGACGAGACGTTCCATTGCCCGCAGACGAATCGCCGACAAGGTTCCCGCCTCGATGGCTGCCCGCACGGCACAGTCAGGTTCATCCTCGTGCTTGCAATCACGGAACCGGCAACTTTCCGACAGCGCGAAGATGTCGGAGAAGGCGCGCTCGATACCGTGACCGCTCGTCCACAAAGTGACTGCGCGCAGACCCGGTGTGTCAATCAGCCACCCGCCGGTTGGCAGTGCAACAAGTTCGGCGGCAACGGTGGTGTGCCGACCACGCTGGTCGCCCTCGCGTACCTCGCCCGTGCGTTGCACATCGCTGCCGACGAGAGCGTTCACGAGCGTGGACTTGCCGACTCCGCTCGCGCCGAGAAGAGCGATCGTTCCGGTGAGATATTGCGACAGAACAGACAAGGTCGCCGTGTCCCGCGCACTGACGGCATGTACCGCAAGGTCGGGGGCGACCGACGCCACGACCAACATCGCTTGTTCGATTTGTGCAGCATCGACGGCATCAGATTTCGTCAGCAACACGACGGGCTGTGCACCACTGTCGAAGGCAAGAACGAGTTCGCGCTCGAGTCGACGGGGGTTCACCCCCGAAGGTGCAGCGTGAAGAAGAAAAACGATGTCGATGTTCGCGGCGACAACATGCGGAACCGCCCGCGCGCCTTCGAACGACGCTCGCCGAACGAGCGCCGATGCACGAGGCGCCACTTGTTCGACGCGTTCGACATCTGTGTCGACGGTCACGTAGTCACCCACCGCCACGTCGGCGCCGATGTTGCGGACCCGCGCCTCGTTGCCTTCAGGATCAATGAGCGCACTCCAGCCCCTATCAAGGCGGCGAACCCGCCATGGAAAGGAATTTTCTGCGCTCACCCTCACGAACGCTAACGCCGACTGCCCTAGCCTGACGGACGGCCACACCCCCCGAAAGGTCGTCATGCTCCCCTCGATTGCCCGGTTCTGCGTTCGTCACCGCAGGTTCGTTGTCTTTGGACTTTGGATTCCACTCTTCTTCGTCGTCGGCGCACTTTCGGGTGCAGCAGGCGGCAACTTCCGCACCGATTTCGTTCTCCCCGAGTCGGAGTCACGTGAAGTGCAGGAACTGCTCGAAGCCGTGAACCCCACGGCCGCCGGTTTCTCGGCACAGATCGTGTTCAAGAGCGAACGCGCCCTCACCGACGCCGACTACCGCACGTCGATCGAGAGGTTCGTGGCCGAAGTCGACACGGTCGAGGGTGTCAACGTTGTCAGTCCCTATGTCAACCCGCAGCAAATCGCAGAGTCGGGCTTCATCGGATTCGCGCGTCTCGAGATCACCAACCGCAGCCAGACCGACATGATGAAAGTGGCCGACGTCATCACAGAGATCGGCGACAAGTACCAAGTTCCCGGCCTGCAGGTCGAATACGGCGGTGAGGCATTCGCCAAATTCGAAATGCCCGAAAGCGAAGCGCTGGGTCTTCTCGCTGCAATCGTGATTCTCGTCTTGGCTTTCGGGTCGATTCTCGCCATGGGTCTGCCCATCGGCACTGCACTTCTCGGCCTCGGTCTTGCATCGGGGGTCGTCACGCTGCTCAGCCACGTGGTGTCGATGCCTGATTTCACCACATCGATGGTCGCCATGGTCGGTCTCGGTGTCGGTATCGACTACGCGCTCTTCATCGTCACCCGTTATCGCGAGGGACTGCACGAAGGCCTCGACGTCGAGGACGCAATTGTCGATGCGATCGACACCAGCGGCCGTGCCGTCATCTTCGCCGGCATCACGGTCATCATTTCGCTGCTCGGCCTCTACCTGATGGGTCTGTCGTTCGTCCGCGGTCTCGCCACCGGCGCCGCAATCGGCGTCCTCGTGATGATGATCGCATCGATCACACTGCTGCCCGCTCTTCTCGGCATGGTGAAGCACCGCATCGACGTCACCTCACGCGCAGCCGTTGTGTCGCTTGCTCTCTTCGTCGTGATGTCACTCGCTGCAATCTTCACCCACTCACTCGGTGTGTTCTTCGCCGGTGTTCTTGCATCGATCGCGCTCGTCGTCATCAGCTTCGTGATCAAGCCGCTGCGCAAACCACTCGCCGTCCGCACCCCGAAGGCCCGCGAGCTCACCTTCTGGTACCGCTGGAGCCGCGTCGTGCAGCGCCGTCCGTGGTTCTCGCTCATTGCGTCATCGGCCGTCCTCGTTCTCCTCGCCGTGCCGCTGTTCGACATTCGTCTTGGTTTCGGCGACACCGGCAACCAGCCCGAGCGCACGACGGTGCGCAAGGCCTACGACCTGCTGGCCGAGGGCTTCGGCCCCGGCGTGAACGGACCTCTGTTCGTCACCGTGCAGGGCGACACTGCCGCATCGCCCGATCAGTTCAACGCGTTCCTCGGCACCCTGTCACAGACCGAAAACGTGGCCTTCGCGGTGCCGAGCCCGCTCGGCGAGAACGCACAGGTGAACGGCGAACCCGTCGCACTCGCAATCGTCTACCCAACGAGCGCCCCGCAGGAAGAGGCCACGACGCAGCTCGTGCGCACTTTGCGCGACAACGTCATTCCGGCGACGGGCGTCGTCGCCAAGGTGGGTGGTTTCACCGCGGCCAGCATCGACTTCGCCGATTACCTCGGCGGGCGCCTCCCGTGGCTCATCGGCGCCGTCCTCATTCTTTCCTTCGTCCTCTTGATGGCCGTCTTCCGCAGCCTCCTCGTACCGCTGAAGGCCGTCATCATGAACCTGCTCTCGATCGGCGCGGCCTACGGCCTCATCGTCGCCATCTTCCAGTGGGGTTGGGGCAAAGATCTGATCGGCGTCGGCAAGGCCGGCCCCATCGAGTCGTGGGCCCCAATGAT
>JBJTYJ010000065.1:0-3414 GCA_046082705.1 Actinomycetota bacterium
ACGAGCGATGGGGCGAGAGTCCTGCGGCGATGTGCGTCACGGCTGCCGGGGCATCGGTGTCGGCCGACGACGTGAAGGACCTGTGCGCGCGTGTCCTTGGTTCGTACAAAAAGCCCGCCGAGGTGTTCTTTCAAACCGACCCGTTGCCAAAGAGCCCGGTCGGAAAGGTGCAGCGCAAGGTTCTGCGCGAGCCTTTCTGGGCGGGCCAGGAACGCCGGGTCGCCGGTAACTGACCCCAAGCAATCGACCAGGGCCCCTTGATAACCAAACGCTTGTTGTGGTAACGTGGTAGGCGTCACACAGACCACTTAACCGACAACAGGGGGGAACATGGGTCTCAATTTGGCAACAATGGAAAAAATCACTGCGGACGTTCAGATGAACGATCTGGAGTGGGTGGAAGTAGCTCCGGGCTCGTACTTCAAGGTCCTGACGGTCCACGCTCCGACCAACACCGTCGCTTTCGGCTTCAAGATGGATCCAGGTGCACCGGACTTCCCGTCGCACTTCCATATCTGCCGTGCGATGGCATGGACGGTCAAGGGCTGGTTCGGTTACCGCGAGGCTGAAAAGCCCGAAGAGAGCCGGATCATGAAGGGCATGTTCTCCTACGAGGCAGCCGGTTCGTTCCACACGCCGTTCAGCGATTGCCCGGAGGGCTTCGAGTCGGTGGGAATTTTCGAGAGCGACTCTGAAGTCCTTCTCCAGAACCACGCCGAGCCCGACCCGCGCTCCGAGCGCATCGGTGACCTCACGGTCGGCGACTTCATCACGTGGGGCAGCAAGTCGACCCACATCGTGCACAAGGACGGCTCCATCACCGGCGACCCGACCTACAAGTACGACTTCACGAGTGGTATCAACGCCTTCAGCTGAGGCGCCGACACCGCAAGTTTCGAGAAAGAGGGAGGCGGTTCACCGCCTCCCTCTTTTCCTTTGCCTGTGTCCCTGAATTTTCGGGTTCAGACGATCGACCAGCCGCCGTCGACCGGGTACGTCATCCCGGTGATGAAGTCGGCATCGGGTGAGCACAGGTAGGCCGCCATCGCACCGATGTCGCGCGGAGTTCCCAGACGCTTGATCGCATGGGCAGCGGCAAACTGATCGAGCATGTCGGGCGTGATGTCCTGGAGAATCGGCGTGTTGATCGTTCCCGGTGCAATTGCATTCACCGTCACGCCGGTGCCTGCGTACTCGACTGCGGCCTGACGGGTCATGCCGGTGACACCGGCCTTGGCGGCACTGTAGGAAAACAGGTTGGGCAAGCCGCGCAGTGCTGCGAGCGAAGCGATGTTCAACACCCGGCCGAACTTGTTGCGGACCATGACGGGCAGGACCGTTTTCATTCCGTACCAAACAGACGTGAGATCGTGGGCGATCATACGGTCCCACTGGGCCTGCTCGAGGTCGACAGCGGTGTCTGCGGTGGTGGCCACGACACCTGCGATGTTGCCGAGAACGTCGATGCGTCCGTGCTTGTCGTCGATGCGGCGAATCTCCGACTTCCACTGCCCAAGGTCGGTGACGTCCAACGTTGCTCGTTCGGCGGTACCGCCCACTGCGGTGATTGCCGCAACGGTGTCATTGCAGTCCTTCAAGTCGAGACACACGACGTGAGCCCCTCCGAACCCAGGCGCTCGGCGACACCCCTACCAATGCCCTGGTGTGCGCCGGTGATGACTGCGACCATTCCGTTGAATCGTTGTGTTGTCATTTTCTGTTCCCTCTCCCGTGATTGATGAGTTTGTTTTTCTTGGCTGATGTCAGAAATGAAGAAGGGCGGGGCCGACCAAGTCGACCCCGCCCTTACAGGTAGGTGGTTTAGTTGAACAGGGTGAACGAACCCGGGCCGGTGGCGAAGCCGCTGGCAGGAACGTTCTTGTTCGTCACGAGCGGGCTGTCCATCCAGTAGGTCGTGGCTTCGGGCTTCTCGCCGGCGATCAGCTTGGCAAGGAGTTCGCAACCAAGCGAGGCAGTGCCCTCGAGGTCGTTTGCTGCCGTAGCGGCAAAGCTCTTGCCCGCGCGGATCAAGTCGAGAGCGGACGAGTCACCGTTGAACGAGACGACGAATGCCTTGTTGCCAAGACCGTCGACCGCTGCGGCAGCACCCTGGCCGAGGCTGTCGAAGCTGGCGTAGACCGCCTTGATGTCGGGGTTCGCCTGGAATGCCTGCTCGACCTTCGCCTGAGCGTCGGCCACTGCGTTGGCAAGGTCAACTTCAACCTCGGTCACCTTGATGTCAGGGTATTCGCTGCCTTCGCCGGTCATCGCCTTCAAGGCGTCGGCGCGCTGACGGAGGCTCGGTGTCACGCGAGCGTTGACGATGAGAACATCGCCTGCTGCGGTTCCGCCGTTCTCCGCTGCGATGCGGTCGATAACGTACTGTCCGACGCGGGCGGCGCTCTGGAACTCCAGACCCGTGATCGAATACGAACCAGTGCGCTGTCCACCCCACACGGTGACGACCGGACGACCTGCATCGCCGGCAGCCTTCAGTGCTGCATCGAGTGAGCCATTGCCGATGTCGTTTGCAACGTTGTAGATGGCGTCGACGCCGGCGTTGTTCGCCTGCTCGAAGGCCTGCACTGCCTCGGTGCCACCCTTGGCATCGAAGACCTGCGTCGATCCACCGTTCGCTTCGGCACACTCGACGACACCCGCCTGGAGACGGTCGACGGGCTCGAGGCCCGGCGCCAAGGAGATGATGCCAATTGTCTTGCCGCTGAGCGCCGACAGATCGGGTCCGGCGGGTGCTGCTTCTTCTTCAGCTGCCATCGTGTCGTCGGTTGCTTCTTCTTCGGCAACCGCGGTTGTGTCGGCTGTAGCGGTGTCCGTGCTCGAACTGTCACTGTCGTCGCCGCAGGCTGCGAGAGCGCCTGCTGCGGCGAGAACGACGGCAAGAGCAACGACCTTGCTTTTTATTCTCTTCACTGTTCCCCCTTTTGGGATTCGTTGGGTGTGTTTGCTTGCACGGCGAGTGCCGTCTTTTTCCTCAGTCGCCAGCTCTTGGCTCGCGAGTTGAAGAAAACCACTTCCTTCGAAGCGATTGCCCGAAGAATCGAATGAAAACGATGTCTGTCGTCACTGATCAGACCGCCACATCGTCGTGCCCGTAGCAGCCGCGGAGAATGTCGGCCTCGGTGATCGGTTGTTCGAGTTGACCAACGACGCTGCCTTCTCGGAGAACGACCACGCGGTGGGCCACCTGTGCAACTTCATCGAGGTCGGACGAGGAAATGATGACCGCGACGCCCTCGGCCGCGAGTTCGGCGACTTGGCGAAGAATCTCACCGCGGGCGCCCACGTCGACACCCTTTTTCGGCTCGTCGAGCAGCAGCACCTTTGTGTCGCGACCGACGAGCCATCGTGCGAGGAGAACCTTTTGCTGGTTTCCGCCGGAGAGCTGGCCGATGC
>JBJTYJ010000066.1:0-4955 GCA_046082705.1 Actinomycetota bacterium
GAGGGCCCGAAGACGGCCGCACACACGATCCTGTGCATGCACGGCGAACCCTCGTGGGCCTACCTCTATCGCAAGATGATCAACAGCTTCGTCGCGGCAGGCCATCGCGTCATCGCGCCCGACCTCATCGGTTTCGGCCGCAGCGACAAGCCGGCGGCAATGGCCGACTACACCTACGAACGTCACGTCGCGTGGATGTCCGATTGGCTCGTCGCAAACGACCTGTCGAATCTCACGTTGGTGTGCCAGGACTGGGGCGGCCTGATCGGTTTGCGATTGGTGGCTGCATTCCCCGATCGATTCGCGCGAGTCGTCACCGCGAACACGTTCCTCCCGACCGGCGACCGCGACCCGGGCGCTGCGTTCCTCGCGTGGCGCGAGTATAGCCAGACGACGCCCGACTTCAACGTCGGCAACATCGTTCAGGGTGGATGTGCGTCGCGGCCCATCGGTGCGCACAACGTCGCCGCGTACGACGCGCCGTATCCGGATGATTCGTACAAGGCCGGTGCACGCATTTTCCCCACAC
This sequence comes from Actinomycetota bacterium, assembly GCA_046082705.1. Lineage (GTDB taxonomy): Bacteria > Actinomycetota > Acidimicrobiia > Acidimicrobiales > Ilumatobacteraceae > F1-20-MAGs119. The sequence continues at coordinate 530 of JBJTYJ010000066.1, forward strand.
TCGTTCCTGCTTCACCCGACGACCCGTCAGCGGAACCGAACCGCGCAGCATGGAAAGTTCTGATGGAGTGGAACAAGCCATTTCTCACCGCGTTCGGTGACAGTGACCCGATCACCGCGGGCGCAGACCGTCACTTCCAGAAGTTGGTCCCGGGTGCTGCGGGCCAACCCCACACCACCATCGTCGGCGGCGGTCACTTCATTCAGGAAGACAAGGGCGAAGAGTTGGCCGCAGCCGTCAACGAATTCATCGCGCGTGGTACCTGAGAAATCGTCGTCGGTTGACGAACACATCGAACGTGTGGATGGCCGAGCAGCCCGTGGCGCGCGTACACGCGAATCCATCATCGATGCGTTGTACGACATGTTGCGCGAAGGCCACGGCGACACCGGAGCACGTGCCATCGCGGAACGTGCGGGTGTGTCGACTCGATCGGTGTTCCAACACTTCGAAGACCTCGAAGCGGTGTATGCGGAAGTGGCCGTACGACAAGCTGACGCGCTCAACGCGTACCTTGTATCGATCGACCCGCTCGTTCCGATTGCGGAACGCGTCGACCGACTCGTTGCCGCGCGCGACGAGATGTACGCGATCATCGCACCGGTTCGTCGCGCACTGAACGTGCACCGCACGGCACGAACATCGCCACTGGTGCGCAACAACTTGAACCGCCTGCACCGGGCACTGCGCGAACAGGTCGCTGCGACATTCCCGCGCGAAGTTGCGGGCGACGAGAGGCTGTTGGCACAGATCGATGTCTGTCTGTCGTTCGAATCGTGGGACCAATTCACTTCACAGCACGGCCTCACGCGTGCTGCGGCACGGGGCCACTTGTCGGGCTTGGTGATGTCGCTCGTCGCCGCCTGACGGCAACGTCAGACTGCGATGCCCTGCAGCGTGGCTGCGGTGAGCGTGTTTTCGAGCAAACAGGCGATGGTCATCGGCCCGGTTCCGCCCGGCATGGGCGTGATCGCCCCGGCAATGTTCGACACCGCATCGAAGTCGATGTCGCCCACGATTCCTGATTCGGTTCGCGAGATACCCACGTCGATCAGAGTTGCGCCGGGCTTGCAATGTGCTGCGCCGATCATGCGTGCCTGGCCGCTTGCACCGACGACGATGTCGGCCGACCTGCACAGTTCGGCGAGATTCGACGTGCGACTGTGCGCAATCGTTGCGGTGGCATCGACTCCCTTGCGCGACAACAACAGCGCAAGGGGTGTTCCGACGAGCGTGGAACGGCCGACGATCACCGCGTGACGTCCGGCGGTGGGAATCTTGTAGTGCTCGAGAAGGCGCAACACGCCGAGTGGCGTGCACGGCACGAGGCCCGGTTCACCGCGAACGAGACGACCGAGTGATCCGGTTGTCAATCCGTCGACGTCTTTCTCGGCGGGGAGCAAACGAAGCACCGCATCGTTGTCGAGGTGTGACGGCAGGGGTTGTTGGACAAGGATGCCGTGAACGCCGGGGTCGGCAGCCAACCGTCGCACGAGATCTTCGACCTGCGCCTGGGATGCGGTCGCGGGCAGAACTTCGTTCCTGCTTTGCAGCCCCGCGGCGGCGGCGAACTTGTGCTTGTTGCGGACGTAGGTCTGGCTGGGGCCGTCGTCACCCACGAGCACGGTGGCAAGGCACACGTTTGGGTTGCCGGCGCCCGCCATGCGCGCCGCAATTTGTTTCACCATGAGGTTGCGCAGGACGATGCCGTCGAGAATCAGCGGATTGGTGGCACCAGACATGCGGCACACGATACGGGCGGGAACCATGCGGCCCCGAGCCATTCCCCTAGCCTGTCTACCCTGAGCCCCAGGAGGCCTGTCACATGTCGACCACCACCCCATCGCCCGCAGCCATCACCCCCGCAGACGGCAAGCTCGGCGTTCTCGTCATCGGCCTTGGCGCCGTCACCACCACGCTGATCGCCGGCGTCGAACTGGCCAAGCGTGGCCAGGGCCTGCCCATCGGTTCGATGACCCAGATGGGCACGATCCGCCTCGGCAAGCGCACCGACGGCCGTTCGCCGCTCGTCAAGGACTTCGTACCCCTCGCCAAGCTCGACGACATCGTGTGGGGCGCTTGGGACGTATTCCCCGACGACGCGTACGTTGCTGCCTCGCGTGCCGGAGTGTTGGAGCAGGGCAAGCACATCGAGGCCATCTCCGAGGTGCTGCGCGACATTCGGCCGATGAAGGCTGCGTTCGAGCGCAAATACGCCCGCAACCTGACCGGCGAACACACGATGGGTGACATCGGCAAGCGGGCGATGTTGAACGCCATCCGCGAGGACATCAACCGCTTCCGCGACCAAAAGGGTGTCAGCCGTCTCGTCATGATCTGGTGCGCCAGCACCGAGGTGTACATCGAGCCGTGCGAAGTGCACGCCACCATCGAGGCCTTCGAAAAAGCCATCGACGCGAACGACGAGCGCATTGCCCCGTCGATGCTCTACGCATATGCCGCGCTGCTCGAGGGCGTTCCGTTCGCCAACGGTTCGCCGAACCTTGCCGTCGACATGCCGTGTCTGCGCCAGTTTGCAACCGAGCGCAACATTCCGATTTCCGGCAAAGACTTCAAGACCGGCCAAACGCTGATGAAGACCGTGCTCGCGCCGATGGTGAAGGCACGTCAACTCGGCCTGTCGGGCTGGTACAGCACAAACATTCTCGGCAACCGCGACGGCGAAGTGCTCGACGCCCCCGAGAACTTCAAGACCAAAGAAGAGTCGAAGCTCGGAGTGCTCGAAGACATTCTCGAACCGTCGAAGAACCCCGACCTCTACGGCGACGTGTTCCACAAGGTGCAGATCAACTACTACCCACCTCGTGGCGACAACAAAGAGGGCTGGGACAACATCGACATCTTCGGATGGATGGGTTACCCGATGCAGATCAAGGTCAACTTCCTCTGCCGCGACTCGATCCTCGCCGCACCGCTGGCCCTCGACCTGGTGTTGTACTCCGACCTCGCGCAGCGCGCGGGCCTCGGCGGCATTCAGGAATGGCTCAGCTTCTATTACAAGAGCCCGCAGGTCGCCCCTGGTCTCTACCCCGAACACGACTTGTTCATTCAGCTCACGAAGTTGAAGAACACACTGCGCTGGATGATGGGCGAAGACCAGATCACGCACCTCGGCCGCGAGTACTACGACGAAAACTAAGCAGGGTTCTCGGTGTGCAATTACCCGCTTTTTGAACCACCACACACCGGGAAATGACACATGAAGAACCGAGTTCTCCCCTTCGCAGCCGATGTCGCGTTTGTCATCTTGTTCGTGTTTATCGGAACGCGCAATCACAACACCGACGAAAACGCGGCCGGCGTTGCTTCGACGGTTGCGCCATTTCTGATCGGTCTCATTGTCGGCTGGATCGGATTGCGAGCGTGGAAGACGCCGGTTGCAGTATCGACGGGCATCGCGATCTGGATCTCGACGGTCGTAGTGGGAATGCTGTTACGCCACTTCGCGTGGGACCGCGGAACCGCCGGAGCGTTCATCGTTGTTGCGACCGTCTTCAACGCGTTCACGCTCGTCGGATGGCGTGTCGTGCGCGAGAATGTCGTTTCTCGGCGCACCACGTAACGCTTCTCGGTGCACACAGTCGCGAAAAGCGGGTAATTTCACACCGAGAACGCTCAGAAGTTGGTGATGGCTCCGGTTTCGGCGCCCTGCACGAGCTTGGCGTACTTGCCGAGAACACCCTTCGTGTAGCGCGGCGGGTTCGGCTTCCAACCCGTCTTGCGCTTGGCCATCTCGTCGTCGCTGACCAACAAATCAAGGCGCTTTTGGTGCACGTCGATCAGGATCTTGTCGCCGTCATGCACGAATGCAATCGGACCACCATCGACGGCTTCTGGCGCAACGTGGCCGATGCAGAACCCCCACGTACCGCCGCTGAAACGGCCGTCGGTGATGAGTGCGCAGTCGGCACCCCGTCCTGCACCCTTCAGCGCACCGGTGATGGCGAGCATCTCGCGCATTCCCGGGCCACCCTTCGGGCCCTCGTAGCGAATGACCAACACGTCGCCCGGATTGATACGACCCGCGAGAATTTCGGCCATCGCGCCGTCTTCGCCGTCGAATACGCGCGCCGTTCCCTCGAAGTGCATCTGGTCGTGCGTGAGACCTGCAACCTTGACGACCGAACCCTTCGGCGCCAACGAACCGGTGAGGATGTTGATGCCGCCTTCGGAGTGAATGGGCTGCGAGACCGGGTGGATGACATCGCCATCGGGAGCGGGAGGATTGATCTCGGCGAGGTTCTCGGCCATCGTCTTTCCGTTCACCGTCATCACGTCGCCGTGCAACAGGCCCGCATCGAGCAATGCCTTCAGCACCACCGGCACACCGCCGATGCGGTCGACGTCGGACATGTGGTACTTGCCGCCCGGCTTCAGGTCGGCAAAGTGCGGAACCTTCGCGGCG
>JBJTYJ010000067.1:0-2133 GCA_046082705.1 Actinomycetota bacterium
TGTTTCGTCGCGGTGCAGCAAGGTCCATTCAATGCCTGCGCTGTTGCACGTGGAGTCGAAGTCGCGACGGCGGCCCGTCCAACCGTGGGTGATGTCGCACAGTGCGCAACTGCCGCGACCGAGCAGTTTCTTTGCGACGTAGGCAACTTCGCCCAGAATCGTGCCGTCGGCGTTGTAGATACCGACGAAGTGTGACATGTCGATCAGCCGAAGACGACGGTGCGGTTGTTCCACACCAATACGCGGTGCTCAACGTGTGCGCGCACGGCGCGGGCCAGCACGACGGTTTCCAGGTCGCGGCCGCGGCGGGTGAGTTCGGCCACGTCGTCGCGGTGCGACACGCGAGCCACGTCTTGTTCGATGATCGGACCTTCATCCAAGTCACTGGTCACGTAGTGCGCGGTGGCGCCGATGATCTTCACGCCGCGGTCGTGTGCCTGACGGTACGGGTTGGCACCGATGAACGCGGGCAGGAACGAGTGGTGGATGTTGATCATCCGGCCGTACCACTTGTCGGCGAACCACGGGGGCAGCACCAACATGTAGCGGGCGAGGATGACGAGGTCGAGGTTCAACGAGTCGAGTAGTTCGGCGACGTACTTTTCTTGTTCTGCGCGGGCGGTGGCGCCTTCACCGACTGCGATGTGTTCGTAGCGATAGCCAAAGGCCTCGACCAGTTGCCTGCTGTCGTTGTGGTTCGACACCACGGCCTGAATGTCGAGACCCAGGTCGCCGTAGCGGGAACGGGTGAGCAGGTCGGATAGGCAGTGCACCGTTTTCGACACCATGATCGCGGTGCGGGGCCGCCAGGGTAGTTCGTTGAGGGTGAAGGTCATACCGAACTTCGCAGCGATGGGGCCGAAGGCGGTTGTGAAGAAGTCGAGGTTGCGCGAGCCGTCGTGGGTGAACTCGACGCGCTGGAAGAACATCTGGTTGTGATGGTCGGTGTGCTGTTCGGCGTGCACGATGTTGCCGCCGTTCATCGACACCCATCCGGCCACATCGGCCACGATGCCCGACGTGTCGGGGCACGAGATGAGGAGGACCGTTGTGTTCACAGGGAGTGGAGACGATGGGAATCGAACCCACGACCTCCTGCTTGCAAAGCAGGCGCTCTACCAATTGAGCTACGTCCCCGCAGGGCGCGGCAAACTCTATCGGCGAAAGGGTTTTCGGCGCAGTGCGGTGCAGTTTTCGTCAAGATTTGCGCCGAGATAAGGCGTCAAGCGGTGCGGCCGGCAAGGTAGGCGCCGGCGAGAGCGACGGCGCAGCCGACGATGGAGAGTGGGTCGACGGATTCGTCGCGGATGAGGGCGCCGAGGGCAAGGGCGACGACGGGGATGAGGTAGGTGGTGACCGATGCGCGGGTGGCACCGAGGCGTCCGGCGTTCGAGACGGTCATGAGGTAGGCGAGGCCGGTGCCGAAGACGCCGAGGAGAGTGATCATGATGAGCGGCTGCCAGGCGAAGTCGATGTCGCCGATTCCGGTGAGGCCGAAGGGTGCGGTCATGACAAGTGCGGCGGCCTGAGCGCGCCAGAGGATGGGCAGCGAACCGTGAGTCTGTTGCAGAGGTAGGGCGACGTTGAGCGAAAAGCCGTAGCAGGTGAGCGCGGCGACGATGAGGCCAATGCCGACGATGCTGGACGAGCCTTCGCTGAAGGTGGGGACGGCGATGATGATGACGCCGGCAAAGCCGACGAGAAGGCCGTTGACCTGTGAGCGCGATGCCTTCTTCTTGAAGACGAGGGCGCCAACGGTGGCGACGAAGAGTGGTGTGGCACCGTTCAACATGCCGGTGACGCTGGACTAGACGCGTTCCTCGGCGAAGGGGAACATGGTGAGTGGCACGGCCATCCACACCGCGGCGAGGGCGATGATGCGTGGCCATGCGCTGCGCGGAATGGGTGTGCGCGATGCGGGGACGCAGGCGAGGGCGGCGAAGCCGAACGCGATGCGCATCGGGGTGATCATGATCGCGGGGAAGGCTTTGAGTCCTTCGGCGATGAAGAAGAACGACGTGCCCCAAATGAGGCCCGGTGTGGTGAGGCGCAACCAGTCGGTGCTGGTTGGTTTCGTATTCGAACTCACCCAACGAATCTAGGTGCACGAGCGAAGGGTTCTCGGTGTGAAAA
>JBJTYJ010000068.1:0-65613 GCA_046082705.1 Actinomycetota bacterium
CGTCACGCTTCATCTCTTCGAGATCGCTCATGGTCCGACTCTAGTCACCCATCACGAGGCCGGAATGTGGGTGAAAGCCGCGTCCGGACGGATCGTTGCCGTCAATTCAACGACGTTCGTCATCGATTCGGCGGATTCGAATCGAACCGTCACCGGCCGAGCGAACGAGCGGGTCAGTGACCCACCGGTTCCCACGCTGACAAGCGGATGCGGCAAATGCGTCCCGGTGCGCGTTCGACGACGGAAAGCCATGCGCTGCCGCAACGACATACCCGGATGCAGCGCCAGCCAGTCGAGGCGACCATCGTTCGGGTGCGCACGGGAAAAGATCCGTCGACCACCGACGAACGACGTCGATGACACGATGAGGAAATCGCCGTGCATTTGCGACCCCGCTGTCAGCCACGATGTGACGACTCGTTCGTGGTGCCGTCCTCGCGAGTCGACCGCTTCGACCGTGATCATGTCGAGCGGCAGTCGCAGCCACGGACCATCGTGAGTCGCCTTGCGGTCGTCGACCCCGAGCTCGCGAGCGAGATCACCCGTTGCGAGAATGCCCCCGTCGCAGGCCGCGACGACTTCGCCCCAACTGGCACCCTTTTCGATGGTCACGTCGACTTCTCCCCCGCGACCACTTCGCTGCCGACGACGAGACCACGGAACATCGCCTTTGCTGCTCGGGCAGCGTTCGCTGCCAAGGTTGGATTCGGGGTGGTCCGCTCGATCTGACGCAACAGGTCGACGAGTTGACGAATCATCCGCACGAAGTCGCCCGCACCCATGTCGGGAACGACGTCAAGAATCCTGTCGAGAGATCCACCCGACGCCCACACCGAGGCTGCCCTTGCAAAACCGTTGTCGGGAAAACGGTGCGTCGGCAGGCCCGCAGCCTCTTCGGCATCGCGGATCTCGATACTGAGGTCTTCGAGAGCGTCGATTGCGCGCTTCACCGCATCCGATGGGTACGGATGGTCGACGTCGTCGGACGACCGACGTTCGTACACGAGTGCGGACGCTGCACCCGCCAGGTCCGGAACCGAGAGTTCATCGAATATGCCACGCTCGACGCCCTCGGCGACGAGCATGTCGCTCTCGTGGAAGACGCCGGCGAGAATCGAACCGGCCGGGGTGAGAGACCAGCCCTCGATGAAGCCACGGTCGCGAAGTAGTGACAGCACCCTGTCGAACGTCGCTGCTACCGATCGTGACTCGGCGGCGAGTTCAGCCTCGATGCGTTCGATGTCACGCCGGATGCGGTCTGCATTGTCTGCATGTCGCATGCGCTCGCGCAGATGGGGGTCGCCGGTGAGGGCATCGTCCGATGCCGGCCCAGCTTCGTCCTTGCGCGCACGGTGCCGGAAGTTCGCAAGGCGTTGGGCAAGGGTCTTTACGTCGGTCGGGTTCCATGTCGAGAACTCTTCGGGAATTGCGATACGGCCCACATGCCGGGGAGTTGCATCGAAGTCATCGAGCAACACGCCGCGCACGCCCTGGTGCCTGTCGAGCACGGTCACCTTCAATCCGCGCTTGCGGGCGGCGGTGGCAACGACGAGGAACTGCTCTTCCCTGCCGTCGGCCATGCCTGTGATCACGTCACCCGGCGTCAGGTTGGCCCAGAGCACACGGTCGTTCGCTGCCCGAGTGGGTGCGTCGAGGCCGACACCTTTGGCGCGTCGATAGGCCCAGATGTCGCCGTACGGGCTCTCGGCTCGTGCAACGGAGGCTTCCATGGCTTCGCGCCGGCGCTCGAGTCTGGATTGCATCGCAACGACCGTCGAGTTCGATTGGAATTGCGCGAACGACAAGTTGAGCAGGTGTCTGACCTCGCGCTCGGCGTGGGTGCGAACAAGATTCACCGTCATGTTGTAAGTCGGCCGGAACGCGGACGTGAGCATGAAAGTCTTGTTCGTCGCGTATCGGGCGACTTCGTCGAGCGAAACGAAGGGGCTCCACACGGTCACCGCGTGGCCAACGGTGTCGATTCCGCGGCGACCGGCGCGTCCGGTGAGCTGCGTGAAGTCGGAAGGCTTCAACGAAACGTGGCGCTCTCCCGTGTAGCGCGTGAGTTTGTCGATCACGACGGTACGTGCCGGCATGTTGATCCCCACCGCAAGGGTTTCGGTGGCGAACACGACCTTGATCAGGCCCGCCGTGAAGGCCTCTTCGACCATCTCCTTGAAGGCAGGAACAAGGCCTGCATGGTGCGGCGCCACGCCCGACGAGACGAGGTCGACGAATCCATCGAAGTCGAGCGCGCCACGTTCTTCGTCGGACAGGCGCGCACCGTGACGGTCGGCAATCTCTCGAATGCGTCGGGATTCGGCTCCCGTGACAAACGACAATGCATTGCGCCGACACACCTTTGCGGCGTCATCACATTGGTTGCGGCTGAAGATGAAGTAGATCGCCGGCAGCAGGCCCTGATGCTGCAATTCTTCGATGATCTCGGGCCTGCCGGGCGGGCCCACGCGCGAGTCGCGGTCGCGCTTGCGCTTGTCACCACGCGTCCGGTGACCGTTGCCGGCAAGCACGCGCTTCAGTTTGTCGTTGACCCTCGCGCCGTCGAGTGTGGGCATCACGCGGGTCATTCCAGAGGCTTTGTCGTAGAACGCGTGGTGATGCTCGAGTGGTACCGGTCGCCGCGTCTCGACGATCGCCCGTGTGTCGCCTCGAACCGTCGTCAGCCACGTCGCGACTTCGTCCGCGTTCGAGACGGTCGCCGAAAGGCACACGAGGGTCACCTCGAGGGGCAGGTGGATGATGACTTCCTCCCACACCGGGCCGCGGTATTCGTCTTGCAGGAAGTGCACCTCGTCGAGCACCACATAGGCGAGGTCCTCAAGAGCGGTCGACCGTGCATAGATCATGTTGCGCAGAACCTCGGTCGTCATGACGAGGATCGGCGCATCAGAGTTGACACTCGTGTCTCCGGTGAGAAGACCGACCTGCTGCTCGCCGAACAACCGTTGGAAGTCGCGGAATTTCTGGTTTGACAAGGCCTTGATAGGTGCCGTGTAGAAGGCCCGCTTACCGGTGCGGAGGGCCGTGGAGATCGCATGCTCGGCAATGAATGTCTTGCCCGAGCCGGTGGGAGCCGCGACGAGGACCGAAGCGCCCTCGTCGAGCGCGCTGCACGCTGCCTGCTGGAAGGGATCGGGTGAAAAACTCACGACACCGCACGCGCGCGTCGTCGCCGGCGCCATGCGACCGTGTAGCCAATGCCCACCGACACTCCGTAGAGCAGGCACATCGGCAATGACAGCGCGAAGAGCGAGACCGGGTCACCGGACGGAGTGATGACGGCCGCCGTGAGGAAGATCAACATGATCGCCCAACGCCATTGCATCACGAGCTGGCGCGGGGTGATGACTTCGACCAACTGAAGAAAGACGAGCAACACCGGAAAGAGAAAACCGATACCGAATGCGAGAACCATCAGAAACACCAGGTTCACGTACTTCGTGATCTGGTAGGCCTGTTCGACGTCGGTGCCCGACCAGCTGATGAGGAATTCGAGGGCCTTGTCGAGCGTCCAGTACGCGATGTAACCGCCGAGAGCGAACAACGACACGCTCGATACGACGAAGCCAACGGCGTACTTCTTTTCCTTGCGCTGCAGAGCGGGAGCCACGAAGCGCCAGATCTGCCACATGATGACGGGCAAGGCAAGGATGAGCCCGCCGTAGACGGAGATGCGCATTCGGGCTGCAAGACCATCCAGAGGGCCGAGACCGTAGAGCGTCCCGTCACAGGCGAAGTCGGGTCGTTCCGCGCAGAGATTGCGGTACGGCTTTGTCAGAAACCGCAGGAGGGGCTCGTACTGCAACAGAACAAAGATCATTCCGATCGCAATTGCGAGAAGCGACCTGATGATGCGGAAGCGCAGTTCGCTCAGATGTTCCGTGAGCGTCGCCTCGTCGTCGGGTCTACGGATCCGGCGCTTCTTACTGCGCAGAACCATCGTCGGCGGCTTTCGTCACGTCAGGATCGGGCGGTGCTTCGTAAGGAACGAACGGCGGGTCGTCGGGTTCGTTGACTTTTGTCTGCTGGGTTGGGGTCGGCGTGGGGTCGGAGCCCGTGAAGATTCGTTTTGCTTCGTCGGCGGTCTTGCGTAGTTCGTTCACCGGTTCCGCGAAGGTGGACGTGACATCGTGCTGTATGCCTCCGGCAACGCGACGAACTTCGTTGTAGACGCGTCCGAATTTGCGCATCGCATCCGGCAACTTTTCGGGGCCGAGCACGACCAAACCGATGAGTAGCAAAACAACGATTTCGCCACCCGAGAGGTTGAACACGATCCGAGTCTATGAAGCCGCGTCAGGCGACCCTTGCTCGCGCCCGCAGTAGCCTCGCCCTCGATGTCGTCCGTCGTCGTTGGATTTGCCCACCGTGGCGCCAAGGCCTATGCCCCCGAGAACACCCTCGAAGCCTTCGCGCTGGCCCTGCGTCTCGGCGCCAGCGGACTCGAGAGTGACGTCTGGCTCACGGCGGACGGGGTGCCCGTGCTCGACCACGACGGGGTTGTAAAGGGCCGTTTGCGTTCCAAGCCCATTTCCGCGGTTGCACGCGTCGACCTGCCCCCGCATATCCCGACCCTCGATGAGATGTTGGCCGCAACGCCTCCGGTGCCGCTCTCGCTCGACGTGAAGGACCCCGAGGCGTTCCCTGCGATCATCGAAGTGCACCGCAGGTATCGAGAAGGTGCGGGACATCTCTTGTACCTGTGTCACCCTGAGCTTGATCTCCTCCGTGGTCAGGTTTACCTCGCGCCACACGCTCGCCTCGTGCATTCAACACGAATTGCCCGCATGAAGGACGGCCCCGAACGCCACGCTGCGGTTCTGCGCGAGGCGGGTATCGGCGTCGTGAACATGCCCTATCTCGACTGGAGCGGCGGTCTCGTCGCGCTCTTCAAGAGATTCGACGTGGCTTGCTTTGCATGGGATTGTCAACACGAACGCCAAATCGCCGAGGTCGTTCGCATGGGGGTCGACGCCGTGTACAGCGACTGGCCCGATCGCCTCGCCGACGTTCTCTAGAGCCAGCGCCAGCGGCTGATCGGCCAGATCACGACGAACGCACGGCCGACGATGCTCTTCTTGTCGACGGGGCCGAACACGCGGCTGTCCATCGACTGCGGTCGGTTGTCGCCGAGGACGAAAACCTGACCGGTGGGTACGTCGACCTCGGCCATGTCGGGCTGTCGGCAACGCGCAACGAGATCGGTTTGTTGGGCATCGCGATCCGGAAGGTAGGGCTCGTCCAATTGCTTTCCGTCGACGAACACGGCGCAGCCCTTGATCAAAACTGACTCCCCCGGCAGGGCGATGACGCGCTTGATGAGGTCGTCGTGTTGGACATCGCGGCCATTGGACGTCACGCGGTCGAAGACGACGACGTCTCCCCTGTCGATGTCGCCGAAGCGGTACGAGAACTTGTTCACGAGCACTCGGTTGGGCTGGAAGAGCGTCGTCTCCATGGAGGGGCCGGAGATGTAGAACTGCTGCAAGACGAACGTCCTGATGCCGAGCGCCACGAGAAGCGCCACGACGAGCACGACCACCCAATCCCGAACGGCGCGGAAGGAGTCGGCGGCGCGACCGCGACCGTCGTCGACGTCGGCCTCGCCGGGAAGTTCGAATGGCACCCGAGCGAGGCTACTGCGGGTCACATGGACTCGATGATCTTTTCCACCCGCTCGTCCCTGCTCTTGAACGGGTCCTTGCACAACACCGTGCGCTGGGCCTGGTCGTTCAACTTCAGGTGAACCCAATCCACCGTATAGTCACGTTTCTTCGCTTTCGCCTTCTTGATGAATTCGCCGCGAAGGCGTGCGCGCGTCGTGGGAGGTGCGTTGTCGATCGCGTGGGTGATGTCGTTCTCGTTGCACACGCGCTCGACGAGCTCCTTCGATTCGAGCTTGTAGTACAGCCCTCGCGATCGACAAACGTCGTGGTACTGGAGGTCGACCAACTGCGTCTGCGGATCGCCCAGGTCGAGTCCGTGGCGTTCGCGGTACCTTTCGATCAGCCTGTGTTTGATGACCCAGTCGACCTCTCTGTCGAGTGCGAACGGGTCACGCTCGATGGTGGAGATGCAGTGGTTCCACATTTGCAAGGCCTTCATCTCGAATTTCGGAAATCCTTTTCGATCGGCGTAGACGAGCGCACGGTCGAGGTACTCGCGTTGAATGTCGAGCGCGCTCACTTCGCGGCCGTTCTGAAGCCGCACGGTCCGCCTGCAGGTGAGATCGTGGCTGATCTCGCGGATGGCGCGTATCGGATTTTCCAATGTCATGTCTCGAAGCACCACCGCCGGGTCCTCCATCATGCGAAGAAGACATGCCGTCGCACCGACCTTCAGGAACGTCGTGTATTCACTCATGTTCGAATCACCGACGATCACGTGCAGTCTGCGGTAGTGCTCGGCATCGGCGTGAGGTTCATCACGCGTGTTGATGATCGGCCTGCTGCGCGTGGTTGCGGAACTCATCCCCTCCCAGATGTGGTCGGCGCGCTGCGAGATGGAGTACACGGGACCTCGCGCCGTGTGGGTGATGCGACCGGCTCCGGCGATGATCTGGCGCGACACGAGGAACGGAATGAGGATTTGGCCGATCGCTGTCTGGTCGTCATCACGACCCGTCAAGTAGTTCTCGTGGCAACCGTACGAGTTTCCGGCGCTGTCAGTGTTGTTCTTGAAGAGATAGACGGTTCCACGGATCCCTTCGTCGCGCAGTCGTTCCTCCGCCGAGAACGTGAGGTCCTCGATGCGACGCTCACCCGCCTTGTCGTGAACGACGACGTCGTAAATGTTGTCGCATTCGGGGGTGGCGTATTCGGGGTGGGAGCCGACGTCGAGGTACAGGCGGGCACCATTTTCGAGAAAGACGTTGCTGCTGCGTCCCCATGACACGACCTTGCGGAAGAGATAGCGCGCCACTTCGTCGGGGCTGAGGCGGCGCTGGCCGCGCAACGTGCAGGTGATGCCGTACTCGGTCTCGATCCCGTAGATCCGGCGTTCCATCGGTGGCGCCGGCGGTCAGCTCGCGAGGAGGTTCGAAACCTCTACGTCGTCGAGGCGGGCAAACGCGCGACGTGAGCCATTGCGACGCAGCACCGCAACCTCGAGGTCGTCGGCCACGAGGGTTCGATCGGGCCCGGCAAGTGCACTATTGGCAACCTTGAGCGCGTTCGCAAGATCAGGGACGGCACCGGCAAGTTCGGGTGCGAGGCGCGCCGCAATTGCGTCGGCATCGCCACCGAGAACCGAGTACCGCTTCTCGTCGAGCACCGTGCCGTCATAGAGGATGTGGAACAACTGGTCGGCCGCGGCGTCGATACCGATTTCAGCCACGAGAATCTCAACCTCGAGCGGCTTCATTTCGTGGGTGAAGATCTGCCCGAGAATCTGTGCGTATTGGTTGGCGAGGCTCCGCGCGTCGACATCGGCCCGCGAGTATTGGTAGCCCTTGAGGTCGGCGGCCCTCACCCCCGCGACGCGCAACTGATCGAATTCGTTGTATTTCCCGACACCCGCAAAGGCGATGCGGTCGTAGATCTCGCTGACCTTTCGCAACGTGTTCGAGGGATTCTCCGCGATGATCGCGATGCCGTCGGTGTATTGCACGGCGACAAGTGCGCGACCACGGGCGATTCCCTTTCGCGCATAATCGGCGCGGTCCTTCATCACCTGTTCGGGTGCGACGTAGAAGGGCGTGCTCATCGGGCATCACCGCCGTTTCGCGCGCGTTGGTCGACGAGAATTTCATCGACCATGGCGGCCAAGCGCGAGTCTTCGACACGCGACCAGCCCGTCGACGTGACGGTCGCAGTGACGGGATAGATCCCGCGCAATGCATCGGGGCCACCTGTCGCCGAGTCGGCATCGGCGGCCTCCCAGAGTGCACGCACCGCGAGACGAATCGCATCGTCTTCGTCGAGAGAGGACCGCCAGCCGACCTTCACCACGGTGCCGGCATGGAGGCTTCCCGAGCCCGTCGCCACGTATTCCTTTTCCTCGTAGCGTCCTCCCGTTGGGTCGTAGTCCCAGAGGCGTCCGGCACCGAGGGCAAGGTCGAACCCCGCGAAGATCGGCACGACGACCATGCCCTGCATGGCCGCGGGCAGATTGCCGCGCACCAGCATCGACAACTGATTCGCCTTTCCTTCGAGGGAGAGCATTTGGCCCTCGACCTTTTCGTAGTGCTCGAGTTGCAGTTGGAACAGCTTGATCATTTCCATCGCGGGTCCGGCGGCGCCGGCGATCGCCACGCCGCTGAACCGGTCGGCTTCGACGACCTTCTCCATCGTGCGATGCGAGATCAGATTTCCCGAGGTTGCCCGACGGTCGCCGGCCATGACGACTCCGCCCCGGAAACGCAGGGCGACGCATGTGGTCGCATGCGGCACGGAAACATGGCCCGACACGTCGGAAGACGCAAACGGCTCAGCGCCCGTGCGACGCAACAAGTCGAGAAAGCTTGCCCCCGGGTTGTCGTCGGGAGCGAAGAACGGCATCGCCATCGGGCCTATTCCCCGCCCTTTTGAACGTAACTCTTCACGAAGTCCTCGGCATTCGATTCGAGTACCTCGTCGATTTCGTCGAGGAGGTCGTCGAGGTCGGCCTTCAACTTCTCGGTGCGCTCGGCGTCGGCGGCAGGTGCCGCAGATTCGGAGACGTTCGCGTCGTCGTTGCCGCGCTCGGAGCGATGTTTTTGGATGCGCTCGGCCATGCGCCCACCGTAGCGAAATTTTCGCGGCTCAGTACATCCCGGGATCAACGAAGCCCGAGGTCTCACTCGCGCCCGCACCGAGCATGTCGATGAGATCCCTGGGTGACGTAGCGGAGTCGATGAGGGCGCCAACGATGGCTCGGGTTCCCCGCAACGGTTCCATCATCGGCACCCTCCGTAGCGGCTCGTCGCCGATGTCGAACACGAGGCTGTCCCAATTCGCCGCGACGACGTCATTCGGCCATTTCTGCAGACACTTGCCGCGGAAGAAAGCACGCGTCGTTGTCGGCGGCTCGGTGACGGCTTCCAAAACCGCGTCGGTCGACCACATCGTTTCGAGGCCGACCCGATGCGCAAGGCATCGTTCGGGACGCATGTCGTGGTACTGCAGGTCGACGGCTTTCAACTTGGCGTGCCCGGGTGCGAGGTTGTGGCGTGAAGCCAGACCCTCGACCAATCGTTTCTTGGCAACCCAGTCGACGACGTGAGACACGGAATCCGGGTCTCGTTCCAGACCTTCGAGCACTTCCTTCCAACGCAAGAGAATCAATTCGCCCTCGCCGTTTCCACCGGCGTCGTCGACACAAGCAAGTCCGTGTTGTTGTGCGTACTTCTCGGCGTATTCGAGCAGGAGAAACTGCATTTCAAGTGCCGTGAGGCGCTGTCCATTGACACGTTCGACCGTCGCTCGCAGAGTTGGGTCGTGGCTGACAGCCGCGATCGCCTGAAGCGGGTTGGAGAGCTGCACGTCGTGCGGGAGAACGTCATCTTCGATCATCGCGAGCACGAGCGCGGTGGTCCCGACCTTCAGGAAAGTCGCCACTTCGCTCATGTTGGCATCGCCCACGATGACGTGAAGTCGCCTGTACAGATTTGGATTGCAGTGTGGTTCGTCCCTGGTGTTGACGATCGGGCGCTTCAGTGTGGTTTCGAGGCCGATCTCCTCTTCAAAGAAGTCGGCTCGTTGCGTGAGTTGGTACGCCACCGCCGTCGAACTTCGCCCGGGCTGTTCGCAGCCGACCTTGCCTGCGCCCGTGAACACCTGGCGTGTGACGAAATGCGTGGTGATGAGTCCCGCGAGGCGTCCGAACGGCAGGTTGCGGTCGACGAGATAGTTCTCGTGGCAGCCGTATGAATTTCCCTTGCCGTCGGAGTTGTTCTTGTAGAGAACGATTTCGTGGCCGGTCGGGAGCTTCTCGTTGGCCGAGGCCACGCTGCGCCGAATGACTTCCTCGGCGGCCCTGTCGAAAAGAACGACTTGCGACGCGCTCGTGCATTCGGGCGTGGACACCTCGGGGTGGGCGTGGTCGACGTAGTAGCGGGCCCCGTTGGTAAGGACGCTGTTGACGAGATGCGTTTCAACTTCGGGTGGGAACGCATCGTCGAGGACGAACCCTCGTGCATCCAGCGC
The DNA here is from genome assembly GCA_046082705.1 of Actinomycetota bacterium. Lineage (GTDB taxonomy): Bacteria > Actinomycetota > Acidimicrobiia > Acidimicrobiales > Ilumatobacteraceae > F1-20-MAGs119. Next base: position 10,146 of record JBJTYJ010000068.1, read on the forward strand.
GGGGTTCTCGTCGGCGAAGTCCCATCCCGTGAGTTGGGGGAAGTTGCCCGCATAGGCGTTGACCAGAACCGACGACGCCACCACTGGGTTCGCGTCGAAGCCGCGCGTGATGATTCCGTATTCGGTTTCGACCCCGCAGACCTTGTGAATCGCCATGATGTGTCGCGCGCCGTCTACAAGTACTGGCCTGTTGCCGTGCGCTCGATGGCCTTGCCCCCGCGCGAGGCGGCATCGCCTGCGTGCTCGTTCACCAACGTACGGATGAACACGATGCGCTCACCCTTCTTGCCCGAAATTCGAGCCCAGTCATCCGGGTTGGTCGTATTCGGCAGGTCCTCGTGTTCCTTGAACTCCTGGCGCACCGATTCGACGAGGTCGTCAAGTCGTATGCCCCGTTCTCCGCCCGCGATGACACGCTTGATGGCGAGTTTCTTGGCCCTTCGGACGATGTTTTCGATCATCGCACCCGAGGAAAAATCACGGAAGTAGAGAACTTCCTTGTCGCCGTTCTGGTAGGTGACTTCGAGGAATCGATTCGATTCGTCATCGCTGTACATCGCATCGACGGCGGCGTCGATCATCGAGCGCACCGCACCGTCGGCTTCGACGTCGCCCGCCGTTTCCGATGTTGCGATCGGAAGATCGGCCGTCAGATAACGCGAGAAGATCTGCGTCGCGGCCGCCTTGTCGGGACGTTCGATCTTGATCTTCACATCGAGGCGTCCGGGACGAAGGATTGCGGGGTCGATGAGGTCTTCGCGGTTCGTCGCCCCGATGACGATCACGTTGCGGAGTCCTTCGACTCCGTCGATCTCGGCGAGCAACTGTGGCACGATCGTCGACTCCATATCGCTGCTGATGCCGCTTCCACGGGTGCGGAACATCGAGTCCATCTCGTCGAAGAAGACGATGACCGGCCAACCCTCTTCGCTCTTTTCCCGCGCACGCTGGAAGATGAGGCGAATCTGGCGTTCGGTCTCGCCGACGTATTTGTTGAGAAGCTCGGGTCCCTTCACGTTGATGAAATAGCTGCGCCCCTTTGCGTCCCCTTGCTTGGCTGCGACCTTCTTCGCGAGGCTGTTTGCGACGGCTTTGGCGATGAGCGTCTTACCGCATCCGGGTGGGCCGTAGAGAAGCACACCCTTCGGTGCGGGCAGTCTGTGTTCGGCAAAGAGGTCGCCGTAGAGGAAAGGCAGTTCGACGGCATCGGCGATCAACTCGATTTGCGAGTCGAGCCCTCCGATGTCGGCGTAGTCGATGTCGGGTACCTCTTCGAGGAGCAGATCCTCGACATCCGGCTGCGGAAGCTTTTCGAGAAGCAACGCCGAACGTGGGTCGAGACGCAACAGGTCACCGGATCGCAGGTGGACGCCGCGCAAAGCGTCGGCCAGCTCGCAAATGCGTTCATCGTCGCCCCGCACGGTCACGACGGCGCGTACCCCGTCGTCGCATACCTCCTTCAGCGAAACGACCTCCCCCGAGCCCTCGGGTGTTCGTGCCAGAACGACGTTGAGGCTTTCGTTCAACACGACTTCCGCACCACGTGCAACCGTCTCGAAGTCGATGTCAGGGTGAAGGTGAACCCGCATCTTGCGGCCGCTCGTGAGGATGTCGACCGTCTCGTCGTCGTTCTTGCCCACGATCACCCCGTACGCCGACGGCGGCTGCGAGAGTTTGTCGACCTCTTCGCGCAGTTGGGCGATGTGCTCGCGCGCCTCGCGAAGGGTGTACGAGAGTTTTTCGTTCTGGGCATTCTTGTGGGCGAGCTGGCTCTTCGCCTCAAGCAATTGTGCCTCGAGGCGCACGGCTCGACCGTCGCCGCGCTCGCCTTCGTCGTTCTGCCCGTCCTGTTGACCAGCAGACATTCTGCACCTCCGTCCTCACGAAGTCCTGCCTTTCTCTATCACTTCCCACGGATGGTTCTGCGACCACGAGGGAAAGAGGGATCATTGCCCCCTGCAAAAGGTGACCAGCCAGGAAGTGTCCGGTGCAGCGGCTGCGTGTAGAGTCGGGGCGCAAGTCGGAGCCACAGAAGGAGCAGTCAATGAAGGTCTGGATCGATCAGGATCTGTGCACGGGCGATGGCCTCTGCGAGGAGATCGCACCGGATGTCTTCACGCTTCTCGACGACGGCTTGGCCTACGTGAAGGAAGGCGGCAAGATTTTCGCTACGGCCAAGGGAAACCCCCAGGGCGCCGAGGGTCTCGCCAACTTCCCCGACAGCATGATCGATGCAGTCGTTGAATCTGCCGAGGAATGCCCCGGCGAGTGCATCTTCATCGAGCCGTGATCCTGCGCCCCTGATTCCGTAATCCGGAGTCAGGGTTTCTCGATCAGTCGCGCAGCAGTGAGGAACCCTGTGTGCGCAACCATGCGGTGATCGGGTCGAACTGCCTGTCCGTCGATGTGCCATGTTCTGTGCAGAACCTCGAGGGTGCGTAGGCCCGTCCACGCGTCACCGAGCGCCGAGCGCACCTGCATTGCCTGCGTGATTGACGGCGTATAGGCCACGAGAACACCACCACGGCGCAATGCGCCGACCGCGTGTTCGACCACGAGCCAAGGCTCGGGAAGGTCGAGAACCACCCGGTCGAAATCGTTGCCATCGATTCCGTCGTAGCAGTTGCGGAGATGGACGTCATAGCACCGCAACGCAGATTCGCCGAGGAAGGACCTCACGTTGGCCCTGGCGCGGTTGGCAAAGTCTTCACGCAGCTCGTACCCGGTGATTGAGGCCCCCGCGCGCAGCATCGCCATCGACAAGGCGCCGGACCCCACGCCCGACTCGAGAACCCGTACGCCCGGGCGGATGTCCGCGATCATCAGAATCGTCGCGAGATCCTTCGGATAGATCACCTGGGCACCGCGGGGCATCTCCACGACGAAGTCTTCGAGGGTCGGCCGCAGCACCACGTAGCGAGCACCCTTGGTGGAAATGACCTCGGTGCCGTCGGGACAACCGACAACGGCATCGTGGGGAACGAATCCGGCGTGGCTGTGGAATTCCCCGCAGTCGACGAGGTCGACGAGGTAACGACGTTCCTTGCGGTCGACGAACATCACCTTCTCGCCCAGGGCGAAGGTGTCCGCGTTTGCGGTCGGATCGATGTTCATCGCGACTCGAGGTCGATCACGGCGCGGCGCGTACGTGCAGTCACGACACGCGGCGCGGGTGTGCCGAGAAAGCGTCGCGCCAACCGACCGACGAGAATCGACTTGGCGAACTTGGATGATCGACGCGCGAGTGAGGCCACGATACGTCGACGCATCGGAACTCGTCCGATGACGAGACCCGCAACGAACGAAAGACGGCGGACCTTCTTCGAGACCACGTCAGCGCCTGAAATCGACGCGGGTGGCGCGGCGCGATCCACGACGCCTGCCGAAGAGATACGAAACGACCATCAGCACCACTGCGGCGGCACCAGCGACGGCGACGATGGTCTGCTTCTTGTTCTCGACACGACCTTGGATGTCGTCCTGGAGGCTCTTGAACCTGCGCTCGAGGTCGTCCTTCGAAATCTTGCGGTCGCTACTCTGTTCCATTGCCCCTCCAACCTAAAGGCGCGGCCGGCGCACCTGAAAAAGTGCAATACCGACCACGACCATCGCAAAAACGGTGCCGAAAACGTACGGAACGAAAGACCACGCGCCATCGAACACGTCGGACGACAGGTCCTGCACGAGACGCAGCAACCCGAGAGCGACGAGAACCATCCCGACGGAAACGAGGGTCATCGACACGACGCCCCAGAGAATCCAACGTCCCGCCCCGCGCAAGGGCTCAATGGTCTCTTGGCGCGCATATGCGACAACCATGTCAACGATCTCTGCGTCGCGCATACGGGACTCCGAAGCCATGTCCCAAGTGTCGCAGCGAAGCGCGTCTTTTGCACCCTCTCAGCCGGCGCCGAGAACCCGCACCTGGCCCGCCGTCGGACCGGTTGGGTACGTCGCTACCGCACGTGCGAGGGCTTCCCACAACGGCCTGTAATTGCCCTGGTCGGCCCATCCGGCCCCGTTCAGGAAAAGCGCGAAGAGGACCTCGTCAGTCGTGCCCACCGGAAGGACTCCCCCGAGGGTCTTCACGTTGAGGAGCGTGCCCGTTTTACCGAGCAGCTTGCCTGCCACGGGCGAATCCGTGAGCACGTCCTTCAAAGTTCCGGTGCGTCCGGCAACCGCGAGACCCTTCTTCAGACTTCCTCCGATCGGGCTGCGCTCGAGCAGTTCGACGAGCGTTGCGCAGGTCATTCGATTGCCACGTGACAAACCCGAGCCGTCCTTGACCGTCACTCCTTCGATACCCCACGCCTTCAGAACGTCGCGAACGACGGCGAGACCCGCTCCCGTCGTGGGCTGCAATGAGCGGCTGAGGCCGATGTGTCGCACCAGAACTTCCGCGGTGTTGTTGTCGCTGTTGGTGAGCATCTCACCCACCACCGATGCGACCGGGGCCGACGAGATTTCGGCGATCGTCGCATCGGGCGGTGCCGTCTTTGCTTCTCGAGCGTCGCCCGCAACGGTGATACCGCGTGCGCGCAACAAACGGGTGAACTCCTCGGCGGCCGCAACTGCGGGGTTATCGGGTTTCAGCGGATTCCCGACAACAACCCCATCGTTGACCATGAGCCCGCCGAGCGGTCCGGCTTCGGTTCCCCTGATTCCCGATGACCAGTCGTCGAGGTAGCGATCGTCATCGAGGTACGACTCGTCCCCGACCACGCTGCCGGTCACAGAGGTGACACCTGCAGCCTTCACCTTGTCGGCAAGGTCGTCGAGAAGCGTTGGTGACGTCGTCGGATAGCGCTCGGTAGCGAGATATTCGCGGCTCACCAGCAGTGGGTCGCCCCCTCCGACAAGGAACATGTCGCCTGCGACGGACCCGTTCTCGACCTGGCCGACGACCCGTGTCGTGAATCGGGTTTCGGCGGGAAGGACGTCGAGAGCGACTGCCGCAGTTGCAATCTTCTGGTTGCTCGCGGGCACAAGAACCTTGTCGGAGGACTTCGTAACGACGATTCGTCCGCCCGCATCGACCCGTACGCAAGCCGACGAGGGCAGTTTGCCGAGAATCGGTGAAAGTTCGTTGCGAAGGTTCCGCGTCGCGATGTCGGCAGCCAACGTGTCGGCGGCACGGCGCACACTCATGACGGGGGTGATGATGTAAGAGACAGGCTTCGCCTCACGACCATCGGTGCGAGTTGCGAGTGAATGCCCTGCGTACCACAGCACCGCCAGCGGGGCCGCGCCAACGGCGCCGATGATCGCGACGACCAATCCGGGTCGACGAGCGCGACGCCTGCGTTTGGTCATCGGTTCCTGAACTGTGCGTAGCGCACCATGTGTGCGAGTGCCGCAACGGCACGGTTTCCGGTCGGAAAGCAATAGCGACCCGAATCACGCACCGCGCGTGGGCCCGGATTGTCGGGGTCCGCGATGGCGAGTTCGGTTGCCACGAGGATCGGCTTGCCGGTCTCGGTCGACAGTTCGGCGGCCGCTTCTGCGAATCGCGCGTCTTGTCGCTCGTGGTACGCGACGATGCGTTCGAGACCATGGTCCGGGTAGAACGAGCCCTCGCGCATGAGTCGAGCCTGGTTCGACTGGATACCGATGCCGAGATAGATCACGGCATCGACACCGGGATGTCGCGCAATGAGGCCGAGAACCTCGGGGATCGTGTCACGTGTTTCGCCACCCGCACAGTCGACAGGGTTCCCTTTGCTCCAGCGCGGTGGCAGCTTCTCGTCGATTGCGGCGCGGAGGTCGTCGGGCAGGGCAACGAGGCTGAGCTCGGGTCGCTGGAACAGCGCATCAGAGGTGACGACCCCCCATCCGCCCGCCGTCGTGAGGATCACCGTTCGTCCTCCGCGCGGGAGGGGTTGGGTTGCGAAACACGCTGCGGTGTCGAACGCCTCTTCGACTGAGGCAGCCCGCACGAGGCCCGCTGCGCGACAGGCGCCATCGAACACCTTGTCGTTCGCCGCAAGGGCGCCGGTGTGGCTTGCGGCGGCCTTGGCGCCGGCTTCGGTGGCGCCACCCTTGACGATGACGAGGGGCATGCGGCGCGAAACACCGCCGAGCTGTTGCATGAGTTCGCGACCGTTCGTGATGCCCTCGAGATATGCAAGACCAACCGAGGTCGCCGAGTCGGTCGCGTACCACTCGAGATAGTCGGCCACCGACACGCTTGCAGCGTTGCCGGCCGACACGGCACGACTCACCCCGACACCACTTTGACGGGCGTAATTCAGGAACGACGACACGAAGTTGCCGCTTTGACTCGCGACACCGATCCGACCGACAGGCGGGTAAGGCGCCACGATCTGCGCACACAATTGCGCCGGCGTGCTGACGACTCCCTGGCCGTTCGGACCGGCGAGGAGAATGTCGAGTTCATCGGCCAACGCGACGATCTCGTCTTAGAGCTTGCGACCCTCGTCGCCGGCCTCGCCGTAACCGGCGGAGGTGAGAAAGGCCGCCTTGACTCCCTTCGCTGCGCAGTCGCGCAGCAGTCCCGGGTTCGCGGTTGTCGGAGTGCACACGAAAACCAGATCGGCAAAACCATCGGGCAGGTCGCCGACGGATGCGACCGTCTTGACGCCGAGTACTTCTTCGCCCGAGAGGTTGGTTCCCCCGACACGACCCTTGTAGCCGCTCGCAAGAATGTTGTGCATCGAGACGAAGCCGAATTTGCCGGGGTGGCTCGACGCTCCCGCAACGAGCACGCCACGCGGCTCGAACAGCGCGCGAAAATGTCCGTCTCCCAATTTCCTGTTCCGCTTCGTCGACGCGGGCGACTTGGCCGGTGTACCGACTTCAACCAATGCGTCGACCGCTACAAGGCCGCCGCTTGTGGTCACGAGGAGCGGGTTGAGGTCGACCGACAACACGTCGTCACGTTGGGCTGCGGCATCGGACAAACCCACGAGAACGCCCACGAGCGCGTCGCGTTGGACGGCGGCTTCGCCGCGGAAGGCGCCGAGCAACTTCTGGGCCTTGATTTCGTCGACCATCTCGTGGGCATCGGCCGTCGAGACGGGAACCGGTCGAAAGACCACGTCGGCGACAGCCTCTGCGAGCACACCTCCGACACCGAGCATGACGACTGGACCGAATTGTGGATCGCGTACGACGCCCGCGATGAATTCGCGGTTGCTCTTCACCATCGGTGCAATGAGGACACTGACATCACCATCCTCTGGGCGGGCGGCAGCGAACAGTTCACCAACCGCCAGTGCCAGTGCAGTGGAGTCGCCGACGTTCAGGCGTACGAGGCCGCGTTCGGTCTTGTGCGCGATGCGGTCGCCGTTCAGTTTCGCGACAACGGGAAAAGCAATCGAACGGGCTTCCAGCACACCGATCAGTTCGCCGACGGGCGAAGATGTCGACAATTCGAGTTCGGGCGGAAACGGAACTCCGAAACCCGCCAGTAAGGCCTTGCTCTCGCGCTCCGACAATGTCCGGGATGAGCGACCGTTGTTGTTCACGCGCCGAGACTAGTGAGCGACGGGTCCTCATCGGCGACGAGAGTGCGATGGAATGTGTCGAGGAGATGGTCGCGGCGGGCCAACAGCATCTCCGGGGCGAGCGCATCGTCGACCAGGAGTCCGTTGATGAACGGCGCATCCGAGACGTAACCGAGCAGCGTCGCGTAGGCGGTGACGAGAAGTTGACGCGCGTCGACCTTGCGGAAGTGTCCGGCCACCATCTCTTCTTCGAGCCAATTGACGGCGGCTTCGAAGAACGGAGCGACGACGCCGACAAGGTCGATGCCGAGGCGCTCACCGCCCTCGATTGCTTCGCGGCGCATGAGGCGTACGTAGGACGGGTTCTCGCAGAACAAATCGAACCCGGAGACGAGAACCGCTGAGAAACGTTCCCAACCGCGACCGGGGCTTTTCATCGATGCTTCGACCCGCTCGAGCCAGTCGGACAGCATCCGCTCGAAGACTTCGCCGTAGAGAGCGTCCTTGCTGGGAAAGTGGTGCAGCAGGCTCGGGCGTTTGATGCCCACCCCCGCGGCGATGTCGTTGAGCGACGTGCCCTCGTACCCGAACCGGGAAAACAGTTCGGTGGCTTCGTCGAGAATCACATCGCGCATCGGGCGTTGAGCCATGTTTCGAGGGTATCCCAAAGAACTACCTACTGGTCGGTAGGGAGATAGGGTTCTCACATGCTCGTCGGTTTCACACCAGCCCTCGCCGCGCCATCCACCTTTTGGGGGGCGGTGTTCGTCGCGTTCGTTACGGGTCTTCTCGTGACCGTCGTTGCCAACATCGCCACCACCGTTTACCTGCATCGTGCGATGTCCCATCGCGCCTTGTCACTCTCCCCGGTGGCCGCATTCGGATTTCGCTTCGTGATTTGGGTGACAACAGGCATCCGACCCCGGCAATGGGTGGCGGTGCATCGCAAGCACCACGCGTTCACCGACATCGATGGCGACCCGCATTCGCCCGTTCTGTTGGGCTGGAAGACCGTGCAGGCGAAGAACGTCGCCCTTTACCGGCGTTGCGCCAACGATTCATCGACGATTTCGCGTTACGCCAAGGACATGCCGGCCACACGAGCCGACCGCATCGCCTTCGATCGCACGATCCTCGGCCTCACGATCGGCATCACGACGCTGTGCCTCGTGTTCGGTTTGTGGGTCGGGCTTGCAGCATCTTTCGTGCACGTGAATCTCTACCTCGGTGGTTCCGCCGCAGTGAACGCGATCGGACACCACTTCGGCCGGCGCCCGTACGACAACGGCGCGGGAAACCTCCAGTGGCTGGCCTTCCTCACGGCCGGCGAGGGTTTGCACAACAACCACCACGCAGCACCGACGTCGGCGCGCCTTGCCCACCGTTGGTACGAGATCGACTATGGCTGGTGGGTCATCAAGGTGCTGACATGGACGAGGTTGGCGCGCGTTCGGTTGAGCGAAGTCAAACTCGTTGCACCTTCGCGCCGCGCCGCGGCGTGACGTCGTCGAACTTTTCGCCCGACGCCCTCAATTTGTAGATTCGGGTCGTGCATCTCGTCTCCACCCTCTTTGTCGAGAACTTCGAAATGCGCCGATCCGAAGGACCGAGCACGCGAATCGATCTCACGGGTGCGTTCTTCTCGACCGTCGCACCGTCCGAGCCGCCCTTCATCTTCTCCCCGCACTTGGTTGCATTGATCTATTGCGAACCGAGCGAATCGGGCGAGGGTGTGTTCGAAGTCGTCTTCAGAAAGGGGCCCGGCGAAGATGACGAGCAGGTGGCACGAAACGTCAGCCCATTCCGTGTCGATCCGGGAAAGTTCACCTATCGACTCGTGAAGGCCGAACTCGAGTTCGACGACTACGGCCAGGTGTTCGCGCACTGTCGGGTCAATCGCGATCCGTGGAGCATTCTCCCGTTGACCCTCCTTCCCCGCCCCAACAGTTAGTGTTCGCACGTGGTGACGCAGCCCGCAGCCGGTTCCGCATTCGATTCCGCACGTGACGCCCAAGCCATTGCGGTGATTCGCGGCATGGCGATGGATGCGCCGTTTCATGCGAAGAGCGGACACCAGGGCACGGCCATGGCGCTAGCACCCCTGGCGCACACGCTGTATTCGCGGGTCATGTGTCATGACCCAGCTGACCCGAAGTGGGCCAATCGCGACCGTTTCATTCTTTCGGCCGGTCATGCTTCGATCCTGCAGTACTCGCTTCTGTGGTTGAACGGCTACGGACTTGAAGTCGACGATCTGCGTGCTTTCCGGCAACTCGGATCTGCAACCCCCGGCCACCCCGAAGTCGGGCACACCGCCGGTGTAGAAGTCACGACCGGCCCACTCGGCCAGGGTTTCGCAAACGCCGTCGGAATGGCGATCGCCGAGGAACACCTGCGCGCCACGCTCGGCAAGGAAGTAATCGATCATCGCGTCTTTGTGATCGCCGGTGACGGCTGTCTGATGGAGGGCGTCAGCCACGAAGCCGCGTCCCTCGCCGGCCACCTCGGCCTCGATCGCCTGATCTGTATTTTCGACGACAACAAGATCACGATCGACGGCGCCACCGACCTGACGTGTAGCGACGATGTCGTGGGTCGATTCCGGTCGTACGGGTGGAACGTCGTCGAGCCCGGTCCCATTTCAGAGGATTGCGATGCACTCGAGGCCGTCATCGACCGGGCACGGGAGACGAAAGGTGCACCGACTCTGATCGTTCTGCCGACACGCATCGGCTTCCCCTCGCCCGACTTCACCGACAAGCACGCGGCACACGGAAACCCGTTCGTGGCCGAGCACATCACTCGCACGAAGGAACTGCTCCGGATCCCCGACGAACCGTTTTGCGCTCCGCAAGATCTCGTCGTCGCCTACCGTTCGCACGCAGCGCAACGTTGCAAGACGAAGCGTGAGGCTTGGCACGGTTCCGGCGCGCCGGCACGTCTTGCAGGTCATTCGACAGCGGGGCTTGCCGTGCGTCTGGCACCGCACGTGCCACGGTTCGAAGCCGGCGAATCGCCAGCCACGCGTGTGGCCATTCAAAAGGTTCTCGCCACGGCAACCGAGGTTTTGCCCAACATCGTTGCCGGCGCTGCCGACTTGACGGGGAACACCGGAGCAAAGCTCTCCCCCGATCGGGCGTTCTCACGCAACGACCGCGCGGGTCGACAGATTTATTTCGGTGTCCGCGAACATGCGATGGGCGCCGTCGCAAACGGAATCGCACTCCACGGGAACCTTGTGCCCGTCGTCGGAACATTCTTTGTTTTCGCCGACTACATGCGTCCTGCCGTGCGGCTTGCGGCATTGTCGAAGGCAAAGGTCGTGTTCGTCTTCAGCCACGATTCGGTTGGAGTCGGCGAAGACGGCCCGACCCATCAACCCGTCGAGCACCTGGCTTCTCTGCGTGTCATTCCCGGTCTGCAGGTCATTCGTCCGGCCGACGGCAACGAGACAGCTTCGGCGATGCTCGCCGCTCTCGACTTCGACGGACCCACCGCTCTCGTCCTCAGCCGCCAGAACCTCCCTGTCGTCACCGACGGAGGCGCTGTCAGTCGCGGCGCCGGCATCGTCACGGATACAGTCGCGCCGCAGATCGTGCTCGTTGGCACCGGGAGCGAAGTGTCGCTGTGCGTTGCGGCTGCAAAGAACTCGATTTGTCGGGTATTGCCTCCCGTGTCGTTTCGATGCCTAGTCAGGCGACCTTCCTTTCCCAGGACGAGGCGTACCGCGCCTCGATTCTTCCCGCCGGTGTTCCGGTCGTCTCCGTCGAGGCGGGAAGTACCTATGGCTGGTCTGCCATCGCTGATCGCGCGATTGGGATCGACGCGTTCGGAGCCAGTGCGTCCGGAGCCGTGGCTCTCGAGCACTTCGGGATGTCGGTCGCGAACGTCGTTCGGGTGGCAACCGAACTAACGTCGCCTCGATGACCGCGACGAACATCCTTCGCCGGCTGCACTCAGAGCAGGGGCAGAGCCCGTGGATCGATAACCTCCGTCGGGGTTACCTCACGAGTGGCCAACTTCAGTGTCTCGTCGACCGTGGCGTGCGTGGGCTGACTTCGAACCCGACGATCTTTCAGAAGGCGATTCAAGGATCCAGCGAGTACGACGCGCAGTTCGAGACGCTCGCGCGTAGGGGCCTCGGTGTTGAGCAGATCTACTGGGAGTTGGTGCTCGACGACATCGCCGGGGCGCTCTCGGTTTTCAGGCCTCTTTACGAACTATCCAACGGTACGGATGGATTCGTGAGCGTCGAAGTTGATCCGGGTCTCGCCACCGATGGCGAGGCAACCCTGGCAGCAGCGAGGGCACTCCACGAGCGCATCGACGCACCCAACGTGATGATCAAGATCCCGGCCACGCGACAAGGTCTTCCCGCCATCCGCACGATGATCGCCGAGGGTCGCAACGTGAACGTGACCCTCATCTTTTCCCTCGAACGCTACGCCGATGTGATCGAGGCCTATGTGGCCGGTCTCGAAGATCGTCTTGCGGCGGGTCACAACGACCTCTCGACGGTGAATTCGGTGGCGAGTTTCTTCATCAGCCGCGTCGACTCCGAGGTCGACGATCGTCTCGCACGCTGCGGAGACGATGCAGCCCGTGAATTGTCAGGTCGAGCCGCGATTGCCCAAGGGCATCTCGCCTACGGGTTGTTTCTCGAACGTTTTTCGGGCGATCGCTGGCAACGGCTCAAGTCGCGGGGTGCAAAGGTCCAGCGCCCCCTTTGGGCCAGCACATCGACGAAGAATCCGGCCTACCCCGACACGCTGTATGTGGACACGCTCGTCGGCCCCGACACCGTCAACACATTGCCCGACCAGACACTCGAAGCATTCGACGACCATGGCACGGTTGCTCGGACGGTCGATACATCTCTGACCGAGGCCCGCGCGACGTGGGCCCGACTCGCCGATGTCGGGATCGACATGGCCGACGTCGCGGCGAAACTGGAAGCCGAGGGCGTTGCGTCGTTCCAGAAGAGTTTTGTCGAATTGCTCGACGCCCTTCGGGTGAAGTTGGGTACGGGTTCGGCGGCGGGTTGATGGCATGACAGCCGACGCCGGGCGCTTGCCGAGTCCATTCGAACGCGACCTCCGTGAGGAAGTCGAACTCTTCTTGGCTGCAGAGCCGTCCCTGCTCGACCAGAAGATCATGGCCAATACCGTGAGGGACCTGCGCAAGGCATTCACGTTGTTGGCGCAGGTCGAGGGTCGGCCAAAGGTCACCATCTTCGGCAGTGCGCGTACCGCATCGCACGATCCGCTGTACGAACAAACCGCGCGTGTCGCCCGCGAACTTGCAGCAAAAGGTTGGATGGTGATCACGGGTGCGGGTCCCGGGATTATGGAAGCGGGCATGGTCGGTGCGGGGCGCGACAACAGCATCGGCGTGTCGATTCAGTTGCCATTCGAGAACGAGGCGAACGAGATCATCGCCGGCGACGAAAAGCACATCGCGCTCAAGTACTTCTTCACGCGCAAGTTTGCTTTGACCAAGGCGTCGCAGGCCTTCATCTGCATGCCGGGTGGTTTCGGCACGCTCGACGAACTCTTCGAATTGCTGACGCTCACCCAAACGGGCAAGGGGGCCCCCGTGCCCATCGTCCTTCTCGACGTCCCCGGAGACCCTTATTGGCAGCAAGTGGACGATTTCGTGAGGGATCAGATGGCGAGTCGAGGTCTCATCTCGGCCGACGACCGTGCGCTTTTTTTCACGACGAACAACGCCGTCGCGGCGGCCGATGAAATCACGGGTTTCTACTCGAATTTCCACTCGCTGCGCTTCGTCGGTCAACGACTCGTGTTGCGGCTCAGGTCCCTTCCCGATGCGGACGGCCTCGCGGAACTGAACGTCCGGTTTTCGCATCTGTGCGTCGACGGTGGAATCGAGCCGACCGAGCCCCTGGCCGCAGAAACCCGCGACGATGACAACCTGAGCCTTCCCCGACTGGTTCTTCGGTTCGACAAGCGATCGTTTGGCGAACTGCGCCTGTTGATCGACGCCGTCAATCGTCTCGTCGGGAACTAATTCCGCGCAGAATTCCTTCGGCTTTGGCGACCGCACGTCGGGTCTTTTGCAGTTCCCGCTCGATCCGTTCGGCTTCCTTGACAACGTTCCCGTCACCGTCACGAAGGGCCGCAGCCAGCAGGTCAATCGATGCGTCGGCAAGGCGCTCGGCGACGTCGGCGAGGGCGTCGGCCTCGCGTTCGAAGTCTCCGTTCATCGTTGACACTCGCCTTCACTTTTCCGTTTCGATGCGAACATTCGCGAGCATACGCGCGACCACTTGCACGGGATGAACGACGGACATGCGCGACAGAGATCGTGGTTTGTTCGCGGTCAGATGGCCTATGCAGCCCGGATTTCCCGAGGAGATGTAACTCGCCTCGGGGTCGACGACCGTTTCGATTGCAACGTACTTTCGCTCCACGATCTCACGGGCGACTTCCGGATGTTCGATTGCGAAGGCTCCCCCGGCTCCGCAGCAAAGCCCCTCGTCGGGAATCGGGATGACACGGTGGTACCAGGCCAGCACCCGATGTGCGGCGAGATGCACACCCTGCAGGTTCCGAAGATGGCAGGCATCGTGAACAACGACGGGTTCACGGGCCCGTTCGGGTAACGGCGGACATACGGCCGACAATCGCTCGATGTTCGAGTCGATGAACTCCATCACATCGACGACTTTCGTCGGCTGCCCCGCGACGTCCGCAAAGGTTGCACGAAGATGTGCGCCGCACCCTGCCGAGTTCACCACCACGGTGGCTCCGGAGAGCGACGCCATGATGCGCTCTTCAAGACCGGCCGCCCGCGCGGACAAACCAGCGTGGGAATGAAGCGCTCCACAGCACAAAGCCGGATCACTGAATCTTGTGTCGAAGCCCATGGCGGTCAGCACGTCATGGGTGTCGCGGTGAACGTCGCCATACCACGCGTCCATCACGCATCCCGAGAAGATGACAACTCTCTCACCGGTGCCCTCGATCCTGCGGGAAGCGTGGGCGCGAGAGAACGACAAACGGGGCAAGCCCAGTCGTCTCGGCAGAACATGCAGGCGTTGGGCAAGTATCGCGATGAGGGTGAGCAGGCGAAGCAGTCGGGGCCGGCCCAGCGGGCTCAGCGTCAGGCTGCGACGAATCCGCGAGCTGGCGCGGCGTGCCGTCAACTCTTCAACCGCGGGCGCGATGATCCTGTCGTAGCGAACGCCCGACGGACACGCCGGTAGGCAACCCATGCATTGCACGCACGTGTCGATCGCCTCTTTCACCCCTTCATCGAGGTCGAGTGAGCCATCGCGTACACCCGCAATCAGGGCGATACGGCCACGCGGACTGTGCGCGTCGGAGCCCGTCGTGCGGTAGGTCGGGCAGTGTGGCAGGCACAGCCCACAGGCGACGCACGAGGCGAGGTCGTCCGTGTCGACGCGGGAGAATGGCGCAGTGGTCACAGCAACCCCAATGCCAGCGAACGTTCTGGAGCCAAGACATTGCTCGGGTCGAAGGCCGCCTTCAACCTGCGGCACACAGCGAGGGTTGAATCCAATGCAGCTTCTCCGGACGTCCCGTGAAAGGGTTCAAAAGTACTCACTTGTTCGGGTGAGGGTGCCCGGACTTCCTTGAAGCCGTTCAGCAACAGAAATTGCTCCATCACGTCGTCGGGGTGACCTTCGAGGTTGACGATGGTGCGGCCCTGCTTGCGAGCGACAAGAGCGGGTCGGTATAGCGCATCGACCGGGCCCGTGCCTTCGAACCAGCGACTTGCGCGCGGTGCGGGTTCGGTGCGCAACGTCACCTCCGTGATCGTCGCCAAGGTTCCACGCGAACCGACGAGAACCTTGACGAGGTCGAAGCCCGAGACGTTCTTCACCGTGCCGCCTCCTGCCGTGAAGGCTCGTCCGGCACCGTCAACGGCCCGTATGCGCAACACGATGTTCGGCAGGGCGTTGTTGTCCGATGGATACGGACCATTGCGCCGCTCGGCGACGGCACCGCCAACCGTTCCCACCGCGGGAATCCGCAGTCGCTGTCCTTTCTCGGAAAGGATGTCGGCGAGCTCGCGCATCGTCGTTCCCGCGTGCGCTTCGACGACCAGCTCGTCAGGTTCGAAGCGAATCACTCCGCTTTGCATCGATGAGGATCTGCTCATTGCCTATCCCCGCACCCTGCCGCCGAAGGCAGCACCTTGCCGGGATTGGCAAGACCAACGGGGTCGAATGCATGCCGCAACATCGCCTGTGCAGCGAGGCTCGCGTCATCGAACATGAGATCCATGAAATCGCGCTTTTCGAGTCCGATGCCGTGTTCTCCCGACAACACGCCACCCGCCTCGACGGAGACACGAACGATCTCGGCGCCGGCGCGATGCACCCGATCCATGACGCCGGCCTCACGCTTGTCGAACAGCAAAAGCGGGTGAAGGTTGCCGTCACCGGCGTGAAACACGTTCATCACCGCAAGATCCTCCGCATGGGCAATCCAACCGACCGCTTCGAGTACCTCGGCCAATTTGCGCCGCGGTACGACGGTGTCGTGCAGGTAGTAGTTCGGCTTGATTCGCGCGATCGCGCCGAAGGCGGTCTTGCGACCCTTCCAGATCACGGCCCGTTCGGCTTCGTCGGCGGCCCGGCGAACCGAGGTTGCACCGAAGTCCGAGCAGACGCGCAGGCAGGTCGCGATGTCGGATTCGACACCGTTGTGCAACCCTTCGACCTCGATGATGAGAAGTGCCCCGGCATCGAGGGGAAAGCCCGCATGGACGTAATCTTCGACCGCACGCGTGATCGCAGCGTCCATCATCTCGAGTGCCGACGGCACCGTTCCCCCCGCGATGATCGCACTGACCGCCCGGGCTCCTGCATCGATGGTCGGAAAACCGACGACGACTGTCGCGTGATGGGGTGGGTTTTGGGTGAGGCGCACCTTCACCGCAGTTGCGATACCGAACATCCCTTCGCTGCCGACGAATGCTCCCCGCAGGTCGAAGGGTGCCCCCGACGTGTCGAGCACCACGACCGACCCGTCGGTCAACACGGCTTCGACCGCCAGGACGTGCGCCGACGTCACGCCGGCTGACAGGCAGTGCGGGCCACCCGAGTTGTTGCCGACGTTCCCACCAATCGAACAGCTCTGCTGGCTGGACGGGTCGGGCGCAAAGTGAAGCCCGAAGTGCGCGGTTGCATGACTGAGGTCGGCATTCAGTACTCCGGGCTCCACCCACGCGGTACGACCGACGGGGTCGATCTCACGAATCCGATTCATCGCCATCATCGATACGACGACGGCTCCATTGGGTGGCACTGCTCCGCCCGCAAGGCCGGTGCCGGCTCCACGCGCGACGAAGGGAACATTCCTGCGGCGGCAATCCGAAACGATTGCAACGACGTCGTCGACGCTTCGCGGCATCACCAGCGCTGACGCAGCCCCGACCATGTTCGATGCATCGCGCGACGCGAGGTGCAACTCGTGTGGCTTGGTCATCAACACCGGCTTGTCGCGCACCGTGAGAACTTTACCGATACGAATGGACGCGTTCTTTGGTTTCGATGGCGCAATACGGGTAGCGTCGCCGCGTGTCGAAAACATCGGAAGTACATGACTGGGTGAGCTTCGAGGATCCTGAAGGTGGACGGATGTGGATCTTCGATGCGTCGTACCTGCTCAGCAATTGGAAGTGCATCTACGGTGAGGGATGCAAAGGAATCCACGAGACCGATACGACTGAATTGATGCAGGGATGCTGCAGTTTCGGCGCCCACTTCCTCGACAAAGACGATGAAAAGACGGTTGTTCGCAGCTCGCGTCGTTTGACGGCGAAGAATTGGCAGAACAAGGCGAGGGCGGCGAAATTGGGTTGGCTGACACACGAGCGTGACGGAACCCCGAAGACCCGCGTTGTCGACGGTGCGTGCGTGTTCCTGAACAAGCCGGGTTTCGAGGGCGGTATTGGATGTGCATTGCACATCGGTGCCATGGAGGCCGGAGAACGCCCGATGGACTGGAAGCCCGACGTCTGCTGGCAAGTGCCCGTTCGTCTTCAGGAGACGACCGACGAAGACGGCCACATCGTCACCTTTGTCCGCGAGTGGAAGCGTCGCGACTGGGGCGACGGTGGCCACGAGTTTCATTGGTGGTGCACCAACGACGCCAGCGCCTTCGTCGGCAAGGACCCGACGTACAAGTACCTGAAGGATGAACTGACCGAACTCGTGGGCGCGCAGGTCTACGGGATGCTGGTGAAGGAACTCGCGAGGCGCACAACCACCGTCGCCGCGCATCCCGTCACACTGTCGAAGAAGCCCCGCAAGAAATAGCCCGCCGAGAGCGGTCGGGTCATTGCGACCGCTTGAACGCGCGCCTGCGATCTTCCAGACCAAGCAGACGCTTGCGGATGCGCAGGGCCGCGGGGGTCACCTCGACAAGCTCATCGTCGGCAATCCATTCAAGAGCGCTCTCGAGCGTGTGAATGATCGGCGCGGCCAGCTTCACTCCGTCGTCGTGGCTGTGGGTACGGATGTTCGTCTTTTCCTTCGCACGAACCGCATTAACGACCATCTCATCGCTGCGCGAGTTTTCGCCGACGACCATGCCCTCGTAAACCTCTTCGCCGGGCGAGACGAAGAGTGTCCCACGCAACTGAAGGTTGTCGAGTGCGTACGCGGTGACCTTGCCGGTTCTGTCGGAGATCATTGCCGCTCCGGAGCGGTGCGGGAGCTCGCCGACCCACGGTGTCCAGCCGACGAGGCGCATGTGGATCAATGCCGTGCCCCGTGTCTCGGTGATGACCTGGGAACGAAAACCAATGAGGCCGCGTGAAGGGGCTTCGAACCCGATCAACGTGCGACCGACGTCGCCGGGTCGGATGTCGGTGACGCGTCCCTTGCGGGGTGCGAGAGCCTGCGTCACCGCGCCAACGTGTTCGTCGGGTACGTCGACCGTGCCTTCTTCAAGTGGCTCATGGCGACGGCCCTCGATCTCTTTTGTCACGACCTCGGGACGACTGACTTGCACCTCGTAACCCTCGCGGCGCATGTTCTCGATGAGAACGGCCAATTGAAGTTCGCCACGACCCGAAACCTCGATCACCTCGGGTGTGTCGGTTGGCGCGATGCGGATGGACACGTTGCCGAGAATCTCGCGATCGAGACGGTCACGCAGGTGACGGCTGGTGAGGAATTTGCCCTCGCGGCCGGCCATGGGAGACGTGTTGACCCCGAAGCTCATGCGGATCACGGGATCATCGACGATGAGTCGCGGCAGCGGAGAGGGCGTTTCGACGCTTGTCAGGGTGTCACCGACCTCGATCTCGGGAATACCCGAGACGACGAACAGGTCTCCGGCCTCGACGCTGTCGACGTCGACCCTGCCGATACCGCGGAACACGTGCAACGTCGTGACACGGCGACGCAAAATCGGCGATGAATTGTCGTCCGTTGGACGCTGACATACCGCCACCGTTTCGCCCTTGCGTAGCGAGCCCGAATAGACACGGCCGATTCCGAGACGACCGAGATAGTCGGAGGCGTCGAGGTTTGTGACGAGTGCGCGCAAGACGCCGTCGGGGTCACTCTTTGGCTCGGGAAGAGCCAGCATGCAGTCGAGCAGCGGTTCGAGTGTTGCATCGGCTGCCGGCATTCCGACTCCGAGCATTGCCCGACCCTCGCGTGCGACGGCGCTGACAACTTGGAATGACAACTGCTCGTCGTTTCGTGCGAGATCGAGGAACAACTGCTCGACCTCGCCCAGAACTTCCTCTGCTCGAGCATCCTGGCGGTCGACCTTGTTCAACACGACAACGGCCGGAAGATTGGCGTCCATCGCCTTCGAGAGCACATAGCGCGTTTGCGGAAGGGGTCCTTCGGCGGCGTCGACCAACAACACGATTCCATCGACGATGTGCAGCGCGCGCTCCACTTCCCCACCGAAATCGGCGTGACCGGGTGTGTCGACGAGATTGATACTGACGCCCTTGTAGGTGATTTGGGCGGCCTTGGCGAGAATCGTGATTCCGCGCTCGCGTTCTTGGTCGTTCGAGTCCATGACACGGTCGACGATCTGTTGGTGAGCTGCGAACGTTCCGGTTCCGCGCAAGAGCGAGTCGACGAGCGTGGTTTTACCGTGGTCGACGTGCGCGACGAGAGCAATGTTTCGACGGGGGGTCATGTTGATTGAGAGAGACGACCGAGAGGCGAAACGTCAGGACTCGTCCTCTTCGTCTTCCTCTTCGTCGTCGTCGAAGGTGACGCCGTACTTTTCCGCGATCGCGGCGTATTCGTCGTCCTCCGAGCGCTGGCGGGATTGCGAACCACCAAAGCCAAGATCCGCGGCGCTGGGGCCGGCCTGCTTCAACTTGCGCGCTTCTTCGAAGCGACGATGACGACCCTTTTTCACGTGAGGGCTCCGAATTCTTCGCTATGGGACATCTTTGCAATCGCCCCGACCCGTAAACGGGCGGACAACAGCGATAAGCAAGTCTACCCGCCCAGTGGCGGGAAAAGCGGGCTTTCAGCCTCGTAGCAGGCGAAGGCCACCGGCTCCGTCGAAGGCGATTCCGGCCGATCCTGCGACGAGATCCGAGAGGTCTCGCCCCACGAGGTCGGCTCGCCAGCCCGTCCGCAGGCGCGCTTCGGGAGACCCACGGAGGAAGTCGATGATGTCGGCACGCGTTCCCAAAATCGCGGTCTCGATGCGTTCGCGAGCGGCAACCTCGCTGATCCACGCCGAAATCAAGGTTGCTGCAGGACGCAGATCACGATCGAACTCTTCGACGTCGTTCTTGGGGTAGGCAACCTCGAGGTCGCGACCCCGATCCACGGCGTCGAGGATCTCGCGCGCAATCGAGCCCTTGGTATAGCGACCATCGACACCTCGTGATTGCGCCAGTTCTTCCACCGAGCGTGGTGCACGCTGTGCAATGCCGAGCAGCGCGAGGTCGGCGAGCACGTGGCGAACGGGGATGTTCTGTCGCTGTGCGCGTTCTTCGCGCCATTGTGCAACCGATTGCGCGACACCCCGTGCGCGCGGCTTGAGCGTCTTTACGTCCTTCACCCTCAGCCACGCCTGGCTCGGATCGACGAGCGACGATGGGCGTTCGAGCAACTCGCGACACGCGTCGTCGGCCCACGCCCTGCGACCGCATTCATCCAGCTGGCGGGTGATGGATTCGTGAAGAGCCGGCAGATACCGCACGTCAGCCGCCGCGTACGACTTTTGATCATCCGAAAGGGGACGACGCAACCAGTCGGTGAGGCGGTCGCCCTTGGGGAGGGCAAAGCCCATCTCCTTTTGAACGAGAGCCGAAAGCGAAGGCGTGCTGTAGCCGATGAAACCGGCCGCAATCTGCGTATCGAAAATGGCCGCGAGACGCGTCCCACACGTGAGTTGCAGGACATCGAGGTCTTGCTGTGCAGCGTGGAGGATGACGAGCGCCTCGTTGTCGAACAACGTGGCGATCACGTCAAGGTCGACCGTCGTCGGATCAACGATGAAGATCTCGTCATCGAGGTTGATTTGAATCAGCGCGAGCTGTGGAAAGTAGGTGCGCTCCCGGTGAAATTCCGTGTCGAGGCAGTAACTTTCAGCCGACTG
The DNA here is from genome assembly GCA_046082705.1 of Actinomycetota bacterium. Lineage (GTDB taxonomy): Bacteria > Actinomycetota > Acidimicrobiia > Acidimicrobiales > Ilumatobacteraceae > F1-20-MAGs119. Next base: position 31,198 of record JBJTYJ010000068.1, read on the forward strand.
CAGGCGTTGCGCGAGTTCGTCGACGCCTTTGCGGGTATCGACCCACGTGCCTGCATCGGAGTTCAACGCGGAGACTCGCCGACGACGACGTCGTATCCAGAAGCCATCCAGGCGCCGGTGCCTCCGGCAACGTTGACCACTTGTTTGCCGAATCCTTCGAGGTACTCGCAGGCTCGCATACTGCGCCCACCCGCTTGACAGATCACGTAGGTCGTGTCCCCATCGGCAAACGCATCGACGTTCTCGGTCAACACCGAAAGCGGAACCGATACAGCCCCCGTCACGTGGCCCGATGTGTACTCATCCGCCTCGCGCACGTCGATGACCGTGCACCCTTGCGCAAGCAGATTCTTCAGTTCGGTGACGGAAATCTCGGCTATCGACATCGGGTCGGAGGCTAGCGGCGTCAACGATCCGGTCGCAGTTCGGGTGTGTTCACATCGAGAAGCTCGGGGCCCGGAATCTCGACGGGTTCCATTGGGCACAGTTGCAGCAGAACCTGCACCGCCGTGACCGAATCGGCGTTCGCGACGATCGTCGGTGCCAGGGGTGCAGGAATCGCGCCCAGCACCCAATGCGAGCGTTCGTTAGCCGTGGCGACCAGCACCGTTGCTCGATTGCCTTGAACCGAGGCTTCCGCACGATCACGCAGCAACCGAAGTGTCGCCGGAGTGACACCGAGCATGTCGACGGCCATGAAAACGAGGTCCTCGTTCCTCTCAGCTGCGAACTTGGCAAGACATCCGATCGAATGTGCCGGGCCGGGTGCATTCAGCTCGTCGGCGATGACAACGCAATGCGGAGGAACGTAGGGCTTCCATTGGAGCGCCACGGAAACCGCGACCGTGTCCCCTGGCCGGATTGCTTCCTCGAGGATCGAAAGACAATGTCCGAGAAAAGTTGTCTCACCGAAGGAGGCGTTCGCCTTCGGTTGGCCGTAGCGACTTCCCTTCCCACCGGCGAGCACCGCCCAGATCGTCATTCGAAAGTCTCTCCGAACCGCTTGGCCTCATCCACGGGGACTCCCGACGGATCGAGCTGCAGGAGGAACAACCGGCAGCGCTCCTCTTCATCGGCTTCACCGAGTTCACCTGCCGCCATTTGAAGACCGAGAAGGCAACGCAAGAAGCCGAGATTGCCGGCATGGGTCCAACGAACGAAACCCGACCCACGCCAACCGTTTGCGCGCAGCGAATCAAGCCCGCGGTGGTAGCCGACTCGGAATGCTGCGTACCGCGCAACCGGATCAGTCGCCGCCGTTCCGCACGCCCACCACACAAGCGAACTGCGCGGCGACAGCCGCACCGCCTCTTCTCTTGCGCCTCCATCACCCGATGAGGCCCTCGAGAGAAGGTGTATCACCTCGGCTGACTCGATGGGAAGCCGGGTTTCCGGCGGCCCCGAACTGGAGAGTGAAATGCTCGACGACATGACAAGACACTAGTTCTGGAGTGCTCGCGACGATGCTTGCATCCCCGAAGGCGAGCATCTCGATGAATAACGTGGTCTCGTGCCGAACCAGACGCTCATCCAGGCGCTCGACTTGAACCAGGCGAAGAATGGATCGATCGTCGCGATCATTGTCTGTGTCGCGGTCATCCTGTTGGTGCTGAAGTTCATCTCGTCGCTCGTCGTCCGGTTGGTGTTGTCGATCGTGTTCGCTGTTCTCGGTGTGGTCGTTTATTCGCAACGTGCTTCGCTGGTCGATTGTGCGGAAAAGATCACAGCGTCGGTGTCGGAAGGTTCTGCCGGTACGGCCGGATCGGCCATCTCGTGCAAGTTCTTCGGTCGTGATGTGACGATCTCACTGGACAATCCCGTCCCGACGGGATGACCCCACCCCCGTTGGGGCGAGACGTCGGAGCTTCGCTTAGAGTTCGGGTTCCATGGAGCTTCTGATCATTCGTCATGCCCTGCCCGTACGCCGCGAGCTCGATGCCGGGGTAGCCGATCCTCAACTGTCCGAGGACGGCCTGGCCCAGGCCGAGCGGCTTGCCGAATACCTCGCCAGCGAGAAGATCCACGCCGTGTATGCCAGCCCGTTGCGTCGGGCCCAGCAGACCGCCGCTCCCCTGGCGCGTGCGCAGGGCGTCGACATCGTGACCGTCGACGACATCGCCGAATGGGATCGCAACTCGAACGAGTACGTCCCGGTTGAGGAACTGAAAGCGGCCAACGACCCACGCTGGCAGGCAATGCTGCGAGGCGAATGGAACGTTCATGAGGAAAGCCCTGACGAGTTCAACAAGCGATGCGTGCTTGCAATCGAAAAGATTGTTACCGAACACTCGGGACAGACGATTGCGGTCGTGTGCCATGGCGGAGTCATCAACGCTTATCTCGTTCATGTTCTCGGCCTGACGGTGAACGTGCAGGGCTTCTTCTATCCCAACTACACCTCGATTCATCGAGTTGCGGCGGCGCGTAGTGGTGAGCGGTCGATCGTGACGATCAATGAAACCTCCCACCTGCGCAACTCGGGCCTGCCGATGGGAATCTTCCAGAAGTCGTGATGACGGGCGTCGACGACCTTCTCTCGTATCTCGACGAGTCACCTTCGCCCTGCCACGCCGTCGCCGCCGCAGTGGCGCGTCTCGCCGGCCACGGCTTCAGTGTCCGGCCTCATGCGGTTGCTGACGATGCGCTTTTTGCCGAAGCGCGAGGCATGGTTACCCACAATGGTGCAACCATTGCATGGTCGTGGCCACGGGAGGCCGTCACGGCACGAGGTGCGCTCTTCGTTGGAGCGCACACCGATTCTCCCTGTCTGAAGCTCAAGCCAAAGCCCAACGCACGTGCCGCGGGGATGTCGCTTCTCGAGGTCGAGATCTACGGAGGAGTGCTTCTTAACTCCTGGCTCGATCGCGATCTGGGCCTCGCCGGCGTCGTCCATTCGGGCGACGGATCTTCACGCCTAATCGAGACGCGCCGTCCGATTGCGCGCATACCGCAGTTGGCGATCCACCTCGACCGCGACGTCAACGAAAAGGGTCTCGTCCTTCACCGACAGAATCACATGCGCCCGTTATGGGGCGCTGATGGCGGTGACGTTCTTGCCGTTCTCGGCATCGTCGACGATGAGGCATTCGACGTAGCGCTCTTCGACACCACGCCAGCTGCTCGGGCGGGGGCCGGCGACGAATTCATCGTCTCGGGGCGAATTGACAATCTCGTCTCCTGCTGGGCCGCAGTCGATGCGATTCGTAGCACTGAATCAGACAGGCCGATGATCGTTTGTCTGTTCGACCACGAAGAGGTCGGCTCGGAGAGCACGACCGGAGCAGCCGGTCCGCTCCTCGAGAACGTCGTCGGTGAATTGCTGCGAGTCCGTGGACTTTCCGAAAAGCGGTTCGACTTTCTGCGTAATTCTCTTTGCATTTCGGCGGACAATGCACATGGCCTGCACCCGAATTACCCCGACCGTCACGACACAAATCATGCCCCGCTCGTCAACCACGGTCCCGCGTTGAAACGGAATGCCAACCAGCGTTACGCAACCTCGGCGAGGGGTGTGGCCACCATGCGGCGCGTCGCTACCGAAGCGGGCGTGCGACTTCAGGACTTCGTTTCGAACAACGCGATGCCATGCGGTAGCACCATCGGCCCGATCACCGCCACGAGGCTGGGTATCGAAACGATCGACATTGGAGTGCCGCAGCTGGCGATGCACTCGGCGCGCGAGACATGTGGGTCGGCCGACCCGATCGCGCTGCGCGACCTGATTGTCGCCACGGCACGGACGTCTGCCTACTGAGCTCGGAATCCCGCGCGCGCCTGTGCTTCGTCGAACAGGCGCTGCAGTTCCGTGTGCAGATACGCCGAGAAATCCTTCACAGCACTGCGCGATGCTCGGCCCCCGTTCGACGGCGGCATGATCGGCTCACCGACAAGAACGACACATTTGCTGGGCCGCAGGTACTTCTTGCCCTTGGGCATCGCACGCTCGGAACCCCCGATACCGACGGGGACCACAGGTACGCCCGACTTCAACGCTATGTACGTGACACCGTCGAACAGCGGCTGCACGGTCTCACCCGATTTGCGTTCGCCTTCGGGGAAAAGCACGAGTGGCTCGCCTGCCTCGAGTACATCGATGCAACGTCTCAAAGCCTCTCGGTCGGCCGTGCCACGCGACACCGGAAACCCACCGAGGGCCGAAAGAACCCAGCCGACCGGTCGCTTCTTCCACAGGGAGTCCTTACCCATGTAGCGCATGCGCCGCCGTGTGACGGAACAAACGAGAGGGGTGTCTATGTACGATCGGTGCACCGGCGCCAAGATGAATGGACCCGATCGCGGAACGTGTCGACGGTCGATCACCGATGTGCGCCAAAACGTTAGGCAAAAAAAAGTGAGCAGGTTCCGAACCAGCCGATAGAAGGCACGCGAAGCGACGCCGTCGCCGGCGAGAAAACTGTCGACGTCAGCCATGCACCGTCTCACGTTCGACGACCAATTCATGGAGTCTTGCCACGACCTGGTCGATCGACAGGTTGGACGTGTCGACGGTGATGGAACCATCCGCAGTCATCAGCGGGCTGTCGACACGCGACGAATCGAGCCGATCGCGCTCGGCAATCGAACGGGCGATTGCTTCGACGTTTCCACCGGACTCGGCGACACGGCGGCGTGCACGCACTTCCGGCGACGCGGTCAAGAAGACTTTCAATGTCGCGTCGGGAAAAACGACCGTTCCGATGTCGCGGCCCTCGACGACTCCCCCGCCGTGTTCGGCTACCCACGCACGCTGCTGTTCGCGAAGAACCGTGCGAACACTGCTGATGGCAGCCACGTGACTGACTGCCTTGTTGATTCGGTCGGAGCGGATCTCGCGCGTTACGTCGATGCCATCGACGGTCACCGATTCATCGCCGACTTCTATGCGCGAGGTTGTGGCCAGTCGCGTGACCCCTTCTGCATCGGTCGGTTCGACACCGTCGCGCAATGCGGCATGGGTGACGGCGCGGTACATCGCACCTGTGTCGAGGTACGGAACTTCGAGTCGACGAGCGAGCGCACGTGCAATCGTGGACTTACCCGCACCAGCGGGTCCGTCGATGGCGACGACACGCATAGAGATGATTACCAGCTCGAACCCTGAGGTCGGCCTTCGTCGTAGCCCGCTGCGCTTTGAAAGCCGACAACTGCTCGCTCGCGGAATTCCGTGATGCTCGCTGCCCCAGCGTAGGTGCAAGCGGAGCGAACACCCGCGACGATTTGGTCGACGATGTCCTCGACACCCGGACGCTCGTTGTCGAGGTACATGCGCGAGGTGCTGATTCCCTCTTCGAAGAGTTCCTTGCGTGCGCGTTCGAAGGCCGTCTCCGTGCTGGTTCGGTTGCGAACGGCGCGGTTCGAAGCCATTCCGAAACTTTCCTTGTAGAGCCGACCTTCGGTGTCGCGAAGTGTGTCGGCCGCCGACTCGTAGGTGCCGGCAAGCCAAGAACCGAACATCACGTTCGATGCGCCGGCCGCGAGTGCCAGGGCGACGTCGCGCGGGTAACGAACGCCACCGTCGGCCCAGACGTGCTTGCCGAGGCGATGCGCTTCTTCGGAACATTCCAACACGGCGCTGAATTGAGGCCGACCGACACCGGTCATCATGCGCGTCGTGCACATTGCGCCCGGTCCAACACCGACCTTCACGATGTCGACGCCCGCTTCGATGAGGTCACGGGTCGCACCTGCGGTCACGACGTTTCCGGCGACCAGATGGACATCGGGAGCCGCGGCGCGAACGGTCTCGACCGCACGCATCATTCGTCCTTGATGTCCGTGTGCAGTGTCGATGACGAGAACGTCGACGCCCATCTTGGCGAGCGCCTTCGCACGTAGAGCGGGTTCGCCGTTGATGCCGACGGCAACCGAAACGAGAAGCCGCCCGTCACGGCCGCGAGCCGGCGCATAGAGGGTGCTGCGCAAGGCTCCCTTGCGCGTCACGCAACCGAGGAGGGCGCCGTCGGAGCCGACCACGGGCGCAAATGAAAGCCGACGCTCGTGGAGAAAGTCGAAGATCTTCTGCGGCTCGAGTCCCGCGTCCACGCAAATGAGGTCGCGGTTCATCACGTGCTTTACCTGCGTGAAACGGTCGTAGCCCGCCGCATCGTGCTCGGTGAAGATGCCGACGGGACGCTTGTCGTCGTCGACGACGATGATTGCGCCGTGTGCACGCTTGTGGATGAGGCTGAGCGCGTTGCCAACCGTGTCGGTCGGCTCAAGCGTGATTGGTGTCTCGAACACGTCGTGCCGGGACTTCACGAACGAGGCGACCGATTCGATGATGTCGAGGGGAATGTCCTGGGGCAGAACCGCGAGTCCACCCCGACGGGCGATGGTCTCGGCCATGCGGCGGCCTGCCACGGCCGTCATGTTCGCCACGACGACGGGAACGGTGGTGCCGATCCCGTCGGGCGTGGCGAGGTTGACGTCGAAGCGACTCGGCACGTCGCTGAGGCTGGGAACCATGAACACGTCGTTGTACGTGAGGTCATGGGGAGGGTGCGCGGTGAGGAAACGCATGACTGTCTTAGGCTAGGCGACCATGGCCGCGAAATCGCTCGTTCTTGTGCACGGTTGGGGCGGCTCGTACCGCGACACTTGGCAGGGCCCCGGGATCGACCAGATCTTCGCGGATGTCGGCCACTCCGTCTCGGGTGTCGATCTTCTCGGCCACGGCGAAGCCGACAAACCCCACGACCCCGACGCGTACACCAGTCTTCCTTCGTTTCTTCTCGAGCGAATGCCCGACGAGCCTTGCATCGTCGTCGGCTTTTCACTCGGCGCGCTCACCACCCTGAGAGCCGCTCTCGCCTCACCCGAGCGCTTTTGCGGCATCGTTCTTGCCGGCATCGGAAACGGTGTCTTCGACCCCCACAAGCCCGAAGAAACCGCTCGCATCCTCGCTGGTATCGATGGCACGGCACCGGCCGACGACAACATCGCCCGACTGTTCGGACAATACGCGCGGCAAGGCGACAACGATGTCGATGCTCTCACCGCCGTACTGAAGCGTCCACCATCCGCACCGCTGGCACCCGAGCAACTGTCGGTCGTCACTTGTCCGGTCCTCGTATGCATTGGCGAACGCGACTTTGCTTCGCCATCGGATCGCCTTGCGGCCGCATTTCCCGATGGCGCCCTGAACGTGCTGCCGAGGACCGACCACTTCGCAACTCCGGCTTCCTTTTCCTTCATCGACGCCGTCGTCGGATTCCTCGAATCGCGCTTCGCAATTCGTTGAGACCGATGCGCACGCTTCACCTCGACGCCCATGTCGATACCGACGTGACCACCGCGGTCGAACTTCTGTCTTCGGGTCGCCTCGTCGCAGTTCCCACGGAAACGGTGTACGGCCTCGCGGCGGATGCCTCGAATGAAAAGGCGGTGCGGGGCATTTTTGCAGCGAAAGGTCGCCCACAAACACATCCACTGATCGTGCACACCGAAGACGTCGCACACGCCCGTGTCTTGTCACGCGATTGGACACCCGCGGCCGAAGTGCTCGCACGTGACTGCTGGCCGGGCCCGCTGTCGATTCTGACCGAGAAATCAGCGATCGTTCCTCGTGTGGTCACCGGCGGTCGCGACACCGTAGTTCTGCGGGTTCCCGACCATCCGGCGACGTTGCGAATTCTCCATGCTCTGCACGAGCACGGCAGCATCGGGATCGCGGCTCCGTCCGCAAACAAATTCGGCTCGATCAGCCCCACGACCGCGGGGCACGTCGTTGCCGACCTCGACACGCGGATCGATGCCGTTCTCGACGGCGGGCCGTGTCACGTCGGCATCGAGTCCACGATCGTCGACTGCACCCACGAACCCGCCGTGATTCTTCGTCCGGGTGGCATCTCCATCGAGACCATCGCGGCTTCACTTGCCGAACATGGCCTGTCGATGGTGCTGTCGGACGACATCGCCGGGGCAATCGATACCGCGGGTGCAATCGCACCGGGAATGCTCCGCTCGCATTACGCACCGCGTACACCACTTCTCGTTTTCGAAACGCAACCCGAGCTCGATGCCGCACGACAAGCGGCCGAAAGGGAAGGCAAACGCGTATCGGTAGTCCCCTACGACGACGACACGTACGAATACTCCCGCCATCTCTACTCATCGCTTCACCGATGCGATGACGACGCAGCCGATCTGATTCTTGCGCGACTGCCCGGCAGCTCAGGTCTTGGCGCTGCCGTTCGGGACAGGCTCATCAAGGCAGCTGCGAAGCGTTGATTGCCGAGACCCAGACATCGCGAATGCCTTCGATGTCGAATGCCGAGCGTCCTTCGATCGCCATCGAAACGGTCGAAGAACCGGCGTCGGGCACGACTTCAAACGACACCCACGTGTCACGTGGCTCGTGCAAGCGCACCTCGAGTCGGTAGGGCGGGTCGTCGTCTGCCACGTCGCCCAATTCGGCGGCGGCAAGAAGGAGCAACTCGAATGCTTCGACGGGAAGTGCGTTCACCGTGAATGAGGGACGGTCGGTCCCGCGTCGTACGCGCAACGTCTCGACCTCCTGCGCTCCGGAGGAGACGTTGAGAAGGGTTTCGACGGCGCGCTCGACGGCATCGACCGCCTCGCGCGAGCCACCGTGGTCCGGATGACGCTCGAGCAGTGCGTGCCGGCGCGCCCTGCGAAGGTCGAGTGAGTCGAAACCCTCGACGAGACCGAGCAATGCAAGCGCTTCGGCACGCGTCACGATGGAGTCTTCAGCGACCCTTGAATTCGGGAGTCCGCTTCTCCATGAACGCAGACACTCCCTCGCGGAAATCGGCCGTCTTGAAGAGCGGTAGCAACTGTAGGAAGACGTGATGGATGTTCTGCTCGAAGGTTTCAGTCTCGGCCGCGCGCATCATTCGCTTGATCGCACGCACCGCGAGCGGAGCGTTGGCGGTGATCTCGGTCGCCAGTGCGCGGGCGGCCGACTGCAGGTCCGCGGCCGGGTACACGTGATTGACGAGACCGAGATCGAGCGCTTCGGTGGCCGTCAGGGTGCGGCCCGTGAACGAGATCTCGGCAGCCTTGGCGTAACCCACCATGCGCGGCAGCAACCATGTTCCGCCCGATTCCGGAAGAATTCCGCGCTTGGCGAAGCCCGGATTCAACTTTGCGGTGTCGGCAGCCAGGCGGATGTCGCAGCCAAAGGCGAGATCCAAGCCGTAGCCGGCCGCCCCGCCGTTCAATGCGCACACCACCGGCGTGTCGAGGTTGTGAAGAACCACGGGAGGAGCGGTGCGGAGATCGAACTCACCGGTCGAGGCACCGAGATCGCCCATGTTGCCGAGTGAATCCTTCGGACCAGTCATCTGGGCTGCAAGGTCGAGACCTGCACAAAACGCCCGTCCCGCGCCGGTCAGGATTGCGCAGCGCACGTTGCGGTCGCGGTCGGCCCGCAAGAGAGCCTCGGACAGCTCGTCGAGCATCGCGCTCGAAATGGTGTTCATGCGTTCGGGCGCATTCAGGGTGATCGTCGCAATGTGTTCGTCGACTTCGTAAAGGACCTCTGCTGATGACATACGCAAAAACTAGCCGTTCATCCGGAGAGGCCGCATGTGGGAACATTGCGCCATGACGGACAAACCGCGCCCCATCGCCAACCGCGTCAGCCAACTGCTTGGGGTCGATTACCCCATCGTTCAGGCGCCCATGGGCTGGATCGCCAGATCGCAACTTGCTTCGGCGGTCTCCAATGCCGGTGCTCTTGGCATCATCGAAACCTCGTCGGGTGATCTCGATGCGATCAAGAACGAGATTCTCGCGATGCGCAGGCTGACCACACACCCATTCGGTGTGAACATCGCCCAGTTGTTCGTGCGCGACGAGGGCATTGCCGACTTCGTCGTCGACCAGGGTGTTCGCTTCGTCACGACGTCGGCCGGGGATCCCACGAAGTACACCTCGCGTTTGAAGGCGGCCGGACTCACCGTCTTTCACGTTGTTCCCACTCTTGCGGCGGCACTGAAGGCGGTCGATGCAGGTGTCGACGGCCTGGTTGTCGAAGGTGGCGAAGGTGGCGGCTTCAAGAACCCCAAGGATGTTGCGACCATGGTGCTACTCCCGCTCGTCGCCGAGAACGTCGACGTCCCGATCATCGCTGCGGGCGGCATCACCGACGGCGCCAGCATGGCGGCCGCGTTTGCCCTGGGTGCCGAGGGCGTACAAATGGGCACACGAATGGTGTCGGCTCTTGAATCCCCCGTTCACGAGAACTGGAAGAAGTCGATCGTCGGGGCAAAGGAAACCGACACTGTCTTCCTGAACAGGTTCTCGCGTCCTGGATTGCGCGCGCTGCGGACAACTCGCACCACGGAACTCGAACGGGCGGACCACGTCGGAATGGAACAATTCGCCAACACGACCGCGCTCTATTTCGGCGGCGACATGGAGGCGTCGATCGCCCTCACGGGTCAGGTGGCGGGTCGAATCAGCTCCGTCGAACCCGTCGCCGACATCATCGAAGGGACTGTGCGGGGCTTTTACCGGTGCGTCGAGTCCCTGCGCGCTTACGCCTGATCCACGCGAAGTAGACGACGTCGACGAGTGCCAACCACACGCCTGCGGCAAGGGCGATGTGAACCGCCACGAGCAACGCCGGCACATCTGCGAGGTACTGCACGTAACCAACGACGGCCTGCAACAGTGCGATCCCCATCAAACGCGAAACCCGCGCCTCGAAGGGACGGTCGCGACCCTTCGTCTTCCAGAGAAGAAGCGCGATTGCTGCCAACGTTGCGATGACGGTACTGCCGTGCACGCGCGCGACGTCGTGGATCGAAAAGCCGAATCGAACTGCTTCTTCGTCTCCGGCATGAGGGCCGGTGGCGGTCACGACGGTTCCCGTCACGACTGCGCCCAAGCCGAGGACCGCTGCCGCAAGGATCAGTAGCACTGGCAGAGAACCGGATGACGGCGCGACGGAGTCGTCCGAATCGGCAAGCCTGTGCAGAACCAACGCATTGGCGAGAAGCACCATCGACACCAAAAAGTGCGCCATGTTGGCCCACGGGTTCAAACCCGTGAGCACCACGATTCCACCGATGACCACCTGCGCCAAGACACCGATGACAAGCCCAATCGCAAGGTTTGTGAGCGCCCGCCGGCGCGCGACGAGGCGGACACTCGCGAGCACGGCAAGCATCACGCTCGCAGCCACCACGCCCGTCAAGAGGCGGTTCACCTGTTCGATCGCACCGTGACCCGTCGACACGTCGATGAAGCGTTCTTCCGAACAACGTGGCCAGTCGGCACACCCCAGACCCGAACCCGTCAACCGCACAAGCGCGCCGGTAATGACGATCGTGTAGAGAGCGACGAGCGCCCCGAGGGTTATCCGCCGGTACGCGGCCGCGCTGACGATCCACTTGCGCATCAGCGACGCCAGGAGTCCTTGCCCTTCAGGCCGTAGTTGCGAAGTATCACCGCTCGTGTGGGGTCGACCACCAGAAAGACATGCGATGGGGCCGCCGGGCCGCCGGGCTCGAACAGGTTGCAGTCGTAGCCCATCTTGTCCCACAGCGCCTCACGTCCCGCCGTGTCGTCGATGATTCGCCCGTTCCCCCAGACAACGCAACTGTCCCAATCGGTCTCGGCCGAAACGGCGAAGTGGACGCTGACCCGGGGGTTCGAGCGCACGTTCGACACCTTCGCCTCGGGCGTGGCGAGGAAGGCAAGGATGGAGTCGCCGTGCCAGGCCGCGGCGACCGGCGATGCATACGGGGTGCCCGAAGGCGAAACGGTCGCGACCCACGCGAGAGGTCCATACCGTTTCGAATCGTTGCGGATGTCATCGAGGGTGAGTGCCATGCCGACCGAGACTATGTTCTGCCTTGTGAAGCGACAAACCGTCGAAGAGCGACGGCAGGAAATTCTCGAGACAACCTGCAAGGTGGTCATCGAGCGCGGTTTCGCCGGGACGCGTGTGTCCGATGTCGCACGTCGTTTGGGTATTTCGACGAGTCTCGTTCACTATCACTTCGACTCGAAAGAAACGCTTCTTGCAGAGGCGTTCGCGCACTACGCCCAAACGGCGCTGCAGGAACTCGAGGAATACGTCTACGAGGTTTCGGATCCGAACGAGCAACTGGCGCGTGCGCTCGAAGACTTCGTTCCCGAGGGAAGCGACGACCTCGAGTGGATGCTGTGGATCGATGCATGGGGCGAAGCGCTGCGGAACCCCTCGATGCGTCGGATCAGCCAAGAACTCGACGAACGTGGCGTGTCCCTCATCGAATCCATCGTCGAACGGGGCAACGCGGCGGGAGAATTCAAATGTCCCGAGCCCCGTCGCGCCGCAATGCGCTTGATGGGCCTCATCGATGGTCTTGCCGTGCAATTTGCAGCGCATTCGGGGGTCATGACCCGCGCCGACCTCCTCGAGGCAGTGACCGGTTTGGCCACATGGGAAGTGCGGCCCGTCAGACCGCTTGTCACCTCCTGACCTGAATCTGAACCATTTCTGACCCGAAATGACCGACCGGGGGTGGTTCTCGCCCCTAGTCGATCACGCAGAGTGGCGAATTCCGCATTTTCCGTGAGATTTCTCTCAAGTCCTGCCCCAAGCAGCCGATGCCCCTTGTGCAACTCGCAAGGAGCACAACATGCAGGCATCACTCGGAACGGCAATCAAGAGGATCACGGCAGGTACGGCAGTCGCCGTCGTGGCAGGTCTCTTCGCATTCGGAACTCCGTCGGTATCGGCAACCACCGGTAGCGCAGCTGCACCCGCCGCAGCACCCGCTCGCGCAGGTCTCCCCCGCTTTGGTCAGTCGGGAGACGCCGTGAAGGCACTCCAGCAGGCTCTCGTCGCCAAGGGCTTCACCCTCGTTGGCGGCATCGACGGTGTTTTCAGCCCCCGCACGCGGGCAACACTGCGCAACTTCCAGTCGGTCGTCGGCTACCGCGCGACGGGCCGTCTCGACGTCCGCACGGCACGACTGCTCGGCCTGGTTGCCTCGAACGTTGCCGCCACGAGCGCAACACTCGCACCGACCACGACGGCCGTCCCCGCCCCAACGACGACTGCTCCTGCGCCGACCACGACGGTGCCCGCACCCACGGTGGCGCCGACGACGGTCGCACCCGCGCCGGCCCCAATCGCATGGGCTGTCGAGATGTTCCCCGCATTCGGTGCGCGCGGCGAGGTCGTATCGGCACTGCAGAACGTCCTCATCGGCGCCGGCGTCGAAGTCTTCGGTGGCGCGGACGGAATCTTCGGCAACGCGACGAAGACTGCCATCTCGAAGTTCCAGGCAGCGCGCAACCTCACGGCCAACGGCGCCCTCGATGCCGCCACGGCAATCGAGCTCGGTCTTCTTCCCCGTCCGGTCCTCGCGGTCACGATTCCCGTGTTCCCGGTGCGTCCGGCGTGTTACTTCATCGACACGTGGATGGAGGCGCGCGGCCCGAGTCGCAAGCATGAAGGCGTCGACATCATCGCCAATCGTGGCCAGGAAGTCCTTGCAGTCGCCGACGGGACCATCACAAAGATGTACACCGCGGACACCGCGAAGCTGTCGGGTAACGCAGTTCGACTGACGATGGGCGACGGCACGTACTTTTTCTACGCCCACCTCGACACCTTCGCTCCCGGTGTCGCGGTCGGCACGAAGGTTGCGGCGGGCCAGGTCATCGGAACCGTTGGGTCGACCGGCGCCACCACGCCGCATCTTCACTTCGAGGTTCACCCGCAGGGTGGCGCGGCAGTCAACCCCTACCCGATCGTGAAAGCCGTCGACGCCTGCAAGAAGTGAGGAGCCCTCACTTGGGCACGGTCAGGGACGGATCTCGTAGAAAGCATTGACCGAGTGTTCGACTCCGAGCTGTCTGAACGAAGTGAAACCCGCATCGCGGGCATACGCCTCGGCGGTCGATGCCGGCAAGCCGAGTGTACCCAGGCCTTCGCCGCCCTCTTCCGACAACGCTGAGGCCATGCATGACATCACACTGATGCCGTACATGAGCGCAGCCATCGGATTCTTCTTCACGTTTTGCTCGAGCGTCTCGAGAGCCTTGATGTCGACCAAGAGCCAGACTCCGTCGTTGGCGAGCGATTTTCGGATGATTGAAATCATCTCGCGCGGACGCGTCATGTCGTGAATGCAATCGAACGTGGTGACGAAGCCGAACCTGCCGTCCTCGGCGATTGCCTCGTCGCGCGCATCGACGAACCGCACGTTCTTGAGGCCACGCGAAACCGCCTTTTCATTCGCGATGGCAAGTGCGTGACGAGAAATGTCGTAACCCGTGAACCTGCTTTCGGGGAACGCCTCGGCCATGGTGCACACCGCCGACCCCGCGCCGCATCCGATGTCGGCCACGTCGATGCCACGCCGCAATGCGTCGACGACACCCTCGACCGACGGGAGAACGACGGGAACCAGGTTGGCGTTGCTCCACGGCTCGAAAGACCGCTCGATGCCCACGGCGCCGTCGTGGCCGTGTGCGTCGTAGTCGAATCCACGCCCCGTCGCGAAGCACGCCGGCAGATCGGTCAGCCGTTCCATCGTTGCAGGGAGCCTGTGGAACATTCCCATGCCGAACGCCGGATGTGCGTCGTCGGCAAGTACGGCGCTGGCCTCTGGTGACAACGCGAAACGGGGTTGCAACGGGTCGCCATGGTCCGCATCGACGAGCCGCGCCGCGACCTGATTGCTCACCCATTCACGCACCCACCGTTCGTGCAGATTGCACGCCGCGGCCAATTCGCCCGACGTCATCGGAACAGAGGTGCCGGCAAGCGTTCGGTACAGCCCGAGCTTGTCACCGAGATGCACCATCCCCGCCGTGACGGCCCCCGCGAGTTGGCTGTACAAAACAAACGAGAACATCTTCAGTTTGTCGGGATCGATTCTGGCGCTCTCCATTCACTCAGGGTAGACGACCCTCTCCACCTACAATTTCGCAACAATCGATTCGGAAATAGAGGGGACGTGTTTATGTCGACAACTCCGTACGTGTCAGAAAGTTGGGCGACCCTGTGGGAAGCGCTCGCGGATGCCCAGCCCGACCAGATCGCGGTTGTCCTCGGGGACCAGGAGATTCGGTGGCGCGAACTCGACGACCGCGCTGCGCGACTTGCAACGGTTTTCGCGGCGAGCGGTGTGACGCAGGGTTCCCGTGTTGCGCAGTTGCTCTACAACGACGCCGCATATCTGGAAAGCGTCTATGCGCTCTTCAAGCTGCGCGCGACGCCGGTCAACGTGAACTACCGCTATCTGGTCAACGAGGTCGCGTACATCGTGAACAATTCCGAGGCCGAGGTTCTCGTGTATCACGCGTCCCTCGCCGACCGCGTCGAGGGTCTGCAAGCACTGGTTCCCAGTCTCCGCACGCTGATCTGCGTCAACGACGGTGGTACCGATCACGTGCTGCCGACCGGACACCTCGACTACTCGACCGTGGTCTCGTCCGCCGGCCGTGCCGAGCGCATCAGTCGCTCGGGCGAGGATCTGCTGTTTCTGTACACGGGTGGCACCACGGGCATGCCGAAGGGCGTGATGTGGCGACACGTCGACTTGTTCGGTGCCCTTGCCTCATCGGGCTACCAGGCTCTTGGCCTTTCACTTCCCGTC
Source organism: Actinomycetota bacterium (assembly GCA_046082705.1). Lineage (GTDB taxonomy): Bacteria > Actinomycetota > Acidimicrobiia > Acidimicrobiales > Ilumatobacteraceae > F1-20-MAGs119. Next base: position 46,767 of record JBJTYJ010000068.1, read on the forward strand.
ACGACCGACGAAGTCGGTGCCTACGCACGACAACTCAACAGCGAAGGCAAAAGCCCGACAAATTTGTGCGCGCCGCCGTTGATGCACGGCGTTGCGTTGTTCCTGGCTATGTCGAGCTTCGTCCTCGGTGGCAAGGTGGTCTTGTTGAAGTCACGCCGCTTCGATCCCGCGGAACTCGTCGATCTCGCGGCCAAGTATCGGGTGAACCAGATCTCGCTTGTCGGCGACGCTTTCGCCAAGCCGGTCAACCGGTATCTCGAGGGGCTTGCATCCGATGGCGCCCCGATCCCCGACATGACGAGTGTCGTGCGCATCACCTCGTCGGGAGCGACCCTCTCGGGCGACCAGAAGTTGGGTCTGCGACGTTTCATGCCGAACGCAACGATGATCGACATGTTGGGCGCCAGCGAAGGTGGTCCTTTCGGAATCGATATGACGACGCCCGACAAGGCTCCGCTCGACACGGCAGTCTTCATCGCGCCACCCAACGTCGTCACGTTCGATGACCAAACGTGGGAAATCATCCCGAGAGGCAGCGGTCGCGTCGGAGTGCTCGGCGCGTCCGGACCGATCCCCCAGGGTTATTTCCGTGACGCCGCGAAGTCAGCGAGCACGTTTCGCTCGTTGGACGGGGTGCGCTACAGCGTGCCTGGTGACTACGCGATCATCGATGCCGATGGAACCATGCACCTGCTCGGTCGCGGTTCGGTGTGCATCAACACGGGCGGCGAGAAGGTCTACCCCGAAGAAGTCGAAGTCGTGGCCCGCGCGGTGCCCGGCATCGCAGACTGCACCGTCGTCGGTGTGCCCGACGACAGATTCGGCAACGCGGTCGTTGCGGTTGTGTCACGCACTCCGGGCAGCGATGTCACGGCCGAGCAACTAACAGCCGAGATGCGCAAGAACCTCGCCGCGTACAAGTGCCCGAAGCACGTTGTCTTCGTCGATGCGGTCTCCCGCAGCCCCAGCGGCAAGGCCGACTACAAGCTCACCCGCGAAACAGCGATGGAATCTCTGGGCATCGCCCGGTAACTAGAGGTTCTTGAGCACACCCGCGTCGCGCGAGCGCGTCGTGGCGGCAGCCATCTTCGCTCCGTCGTAGCCGACGCGTAGACCCGGCGTCACCTCGATGATGATGCGATCGGGAGAGTCGAGCATCTTCGCGAACTCCGCCGCGCGCTCGGGACTGGCGCCGTACAGCCGGTCGGCAAGCGCCGGGTAAAACCAGTCCTTGGTGGCTCGATCATCGAGCACACGTGCCGTTCCCTTGTAGGTCACCGTACGGCCGCCACCCATCGCTTGGCCGGTCGAGGTGATGACGAGCGCGACACGCGGGTCGCGACGAATCGCGGGCACGCGCTTGCGGTGTGCCGCCGAAGTCATCCAGAAAATGCCGTCCTTGCGGAAATAGCTGAGGATCGACGCCATTGGCGAACCGTCCTTGGTGGTCCAACAAAACGTCAGTTCCTTCTGCTGTTCGTGCATCAGGTCTTCGGTCTCGATATCAAGTCCGTAGACGGTGACGTCTTCGTAGTTGGTGATGAGCTTGTCGGCCATGCGCGCCAACTTAGCAATCGTCGTGACGGCGATCTTTAGCGGGGGCGTTCTGGCAACGCGAAGTGTCCGGCGTTTGCCGAGATGCCGCCATCACAGAACACCGTGTCGCCCGTGATGAACGCTGCCGCGGGAGATGCAAGGAACCAGAACACCTCGGCCAGGTCTTCGGGCTTGCCCCATCGACCGAGCGGTATTCGGTTCACCATCGCCTGCTTCAACTCGGGCAACTCGTTTAAACGAACGGTCAACCCGGTCTCCGTTGGGCCCGGGGCGACCCCGTTGACACGGATGCCGAAGGGCCCCAGGTCGAGCGCTGCGGCACGTACGAGGTTGATGACGGCGGCCTTCGACGCGTTGTACGCCCAATTGCCGGGGTCGCCGCGCAGACCCGACGTGGAACAAGTGGGAAGAATCACGCCGTGGCCCTGTGATTTCATCACGGCGGATGCCTCATTGATGCCCATTGCGACGCCGACAACGTTGACGTCGAGAATGTGCCTGAGCGCATCGATGGCGCCAGATTCGTTCCACGGCTTCGATCCGGTGATGCCCGCATTCAATATCGACACGTCGAGGCGACCGAAAGTGTCGACCGCTGCGGCTACCGCCTCACGGTTGAGCCTCTCATCGGTGACGCTTCCCGCGACATTGACATACCGACCCGGGTCGGCCTCGGCGGCTGTCCACGCCAGGCTCTCAGGGGTGAGGTCGACGGCAACGACACCGTAGCCCCGGTCAGCGAACATTTTGGCCGTGGCCTTGCCGATGCCCGACCCGGCACCGGTCACGAGTGCGACTTCACTTGGCTTCATCCCGTCACCCTATGCTCTCAGGCGCGGCGACGGTGCCGCACGACCACAGGGGGCATCATGGATCTCGGGCTCAAGGGCAAGAAGGCAATCGTCACTGGCGGCAAGCGCGGTCTCGGACTCGCAACCGCACAGTTGTTGGCACGCGAGGGTTGTGACGTGGCGATCTGCGCACGTGGCGACGTGGCCGAAGCGGTGTCGAGCATTTCCGCGCTCGGCGTGAAGGCCTACGGCGAAGGCATCGACGCGGGCGACGGCGCCGCTTACAAGGCGTGGCTGACCAAGGCGACCGAGCAGTTGGGTGGCTGCGACATTTTCGTGCACAACATGTCCGGAGCTTCGGGTCGGGGCGAAGAGCAGTGGGTGAAGAACCTCAATCTCGACGTGCTCGGTCTCGTCCGCGCGTCGGAAGTACTCGCACCGGTCATGGAGGCCGGTGGCGGCGGATCGATCGTGTGTCTCAGCAGCATCGCGGCGCAGGAAGAATTCGCCGGACCCGGCAGCTTCGGACCGATGAAGGCCGCGATGGTTGCCTACGCGGCGAACCTTTCGCAGTCGCTTGCACCCAAGGGCATTCGCGTCAACATGGTGTCGCCCGGACCCGTGTTCTTCGAAGGCGGCAACTGGGACGTCATCAAGCAGAACATGGCCGACTTCTACAACTCGATCGTCAACAAGATGCCGGTCAAACGTCTGGGCGACCCGGTCGAGATCGCCAACGCGATCGCATTCCTCGCATCGCCAGCGGCAAGCCTCATCACGGGCGCGAACCTGGTGATCGACGGCGGCTACACCAAGCGCATCAACTTCTGAGCGACTCCGCGCGGTGACCGCTCGCATCAACGCCGTCGTCGTTGTCGGCGGAAAGTGGCACGATTTCGATTTCGCGCGTCTGGAGTTGTTGAAGCTCCTTGCCGTAGACGATCGCATCAGAACACAGGTGTCCTCCGACTACGAGAACGTGGGTCTGCTCTCCGATGCCGACGTTCTGATCACCTACACGTGCGACGTGCGGCCATCCCCCGTGGCCCAGGACGCGATCAAGGATTGGGTGTCGCGGGGTGGCCGTCTCTTTGCGTTGCACGCAACCAACTCAGCCATCGACGGCCCCGACGCGTTCGGGCCCGATTTCGAAACCCCCGATGCAATGCCGGTCTTCAGCCAGGTGCTCGGCAGTCGATTTCTCTCACATCCCGCCATCGAGCCGTACCCCGTCACCGTGTCTCCCGGGGCGGAGTCCGACCCGTTGGTTGCGGGGGTCGGAACCTTCCACGCGAACGACGAGTTGTATCTCTGCGAGATGACGGCCGATGTTGAGCCACTGCTCGAAACACGCTGGACCGGCACCACGCAGGGTTTCGCCACGTCACACTGGCCGACGGACGATCCTCGTTACGTCATGTACCGCCGGCCGCTCGGCGCGGGCTGCGTCTTGTATTTCACCCTCGGCCACTGTCGGAGCCACTGGGACATGAAGCACGCGCCGTTCCACGGAATGAGGTGGCCCACGATCGATCGCGGATCCTGGGAACTCGACGAGTTCCACGAGATTCTGCGACGTGGAGTGAAGTGGGCGATCACGCCGGCCGTCGAGCGGGCAACGATTCGAACAAGAACGGAGAAGGCGAAATGAAGGCAGCATTGATCACGGGATTCCGCACGATGGAGTTCGTCGACTTCCCCGAACCGACAGCGACGGCCGGCAAGGCCGTGGTGCAGGTCGACTCGTGCGGTATCTGCGGCACCGACCTGCATGGCTTCTTGTCGAAAGACCCCTACAACCCGGCGATCTGTGGTCACGAGTTCTCCGGAACCGTCTCGGCCGTTGCTTCGGATGTTCGAAACGTGCGCGAGGGCGACCGAGTTGTTTGCGGTGTATCCGCGGCGTGTGGACGCTGTCCCGATTGCGTCGCGGGTCGCACGAATTACTGCACGTATGCGTTCCTGAACGCACTCGGTCGCGACCCACTCGCACCGCCCCACGGAGCCTTCGCTCCCGCTATCGCGGTCGACTCGTTGCGGCTGATCAAAACGCAATCCTCTCTTTCGAGCGACCAGGCGTCGATCGTCGAGCCGGCCACGGTGGCCTATCACGCGGTGATGCGCACACTGCCGATGCCGGGTGATGTCGTGGTCATCCAAGGTTGCGGACCCATCGGCCTTCTCACCCTGCAGGTTGCCCGTGCCGCGGGCGCGGGACGCGTCATCGCAGTCGAGCCGAACGAGCTCCGACGGGCCAAGGCACTCGCCGTTGGTGCCGACGAAGCGATCACACCGGACGAGGCCCGAGAGCGATTCGGTGCCAGAGGTGCGGATCTGGTGTTCGAGTGTGCGGGTGTACCGCCCACCATCCAAAGTGCGGTCGAGTTCGTGCGTCGCGGCGGTCGGGTCAACCTCGTGGGCCTCGCCTCAGGTGCCGCGACGATTTCTCCACAGTCGTGGCTGATCAAGGAAGTCACGTTCGTTGCCTCCCTTGCGTACAACCACCATGATTTCGTCGCGACGATGAACTTGATGGCCGACGGACGGATCGAGGTCGAGCCGTTGCACGACAAGACCGTGGGCTTGAGTCAACTCCCCGAGACGATTGCCGAACTTGCCGACAATCCGTCGAGTGCAATCAAGGTCCTTGTGGATCCGGCGCGCTGAGGCCGCACTTCGGGAAAATCTGCCGGAACGCTGCATTCCATTTTTCCTTCCAGTCCGGTGAGTTGGCGTCGTCGGCAATCGCAACAAGATCGGCCTCGCGACCAAGACACTCGGCCTGCTCGACGGACACCGCAATCCCCGTCGCTTCGGCGATCGCGGTGCCCATCGCGACGTGTGCAGTCAAAAGATCCTCGTCGGTCGGGATCGGGTCGTCGGTGGAGGGAAGAGAAGTCGAGGTCGGTGGCGTCTCCACGATGGAGTCGGGCGGAATGCTGCCGCCGATCGTTGCCTCGTCGCAGGCTTCGATGACGTACCCGCTCAGGCGGGCGAGGTGTCGCCGGGTGTTGACGGAGCCGATCGTGTCGAGAGCTTCATCGAGTTTCTCGTCGCTGATGAATTTTGCGGCATCCCAGTCGAGCAATTCCAACGCGCCATAGAGATTGCGCAGCCGCGACGACACCGTTGAGAGATCCCCGACGATGCTTTCGGGTGCCACGTCAAGCGCAGCAGTGAGATTGGAAAGGTCCTGGTCGATCTGACTCCGCAGGACCGCGGCGTTCATTGTCTTCGCATCCTCGGCAAGAGCGCCAATGCGCAGAACCGCGGTTTCGATTGCGACACTACGGTCGCAGATCGCCGCACGTTGGGTGTCGCCGGCGCTGCACGCTGCAACCACGACCGATAGCAACACCGCAGTGAAAGACCCAACCCCTCGACGCGACACGCAGCCGAAACTATCGGCTGAAGCCACCAAAATTCAGCCGCTCGTAGCGGCGACCCACGTCTCGTAAAGCGAGGCGTATCGGCCTCCGTGGATAACCAACTGATCGTGGCTTCCGTCCTCGACGATCATGCCGTTCTCCATGACCAATATCCGGTCGGAGCGCATCGCGGTGCTCAGCCTGTGTGCGATTGCGATCGTGGTGCGTCCCGTTGCCAACGCATCAAAGGCCCTTGAGATTCTCACCTCGATGAGTGGATCGACGGCCGACGTGGCTTCGTCGAGCACGAGAATGCGCGGTTCGGCGATTGCAGACCTGAGGAGGGCCACCAGTTGTCGTTCGCCCGCCGACAGATCGTTGCCTCGTTCTCCGACGGGCGTCGACAACCCGTCAGGAAGGGATTCCAACCACTCGTCGAGACCGAGATCACCTGCGATGGTGCGACATGTGGCTTCGTCGAGCCTCGGGTCGACGAATCGCAAATTCGAGAGAATCGTTCCGTCGAAGAGAAACGGCTCTTGTGGCACGAAGGTCAGGACGGATCTGAGGTCGTTGCGTGCAACATCGGTGAGCGACACACCCCCCATCGAGACGACTCCCGAGGACGGATCCATGAGACGGGACACGAGTCGACCGAGTGTCGTCTTTCCCGAACCGGTCGAACCGATGACGGCAACGTGTTGGCCGAACGGTATGTCAACCGTCACCTCTCGCAGTGCGAACGGATCGGTCGAGTCATCCGCGGCGTCGCTCGATGTTCGTGATTGATACGCGAACCAAACGCGGTTGAATCGAATGTCGAGACGCGACCGCGGCAAGGGCCGCGGTGTCAGAGGTTCCGGCGGGCCGATCGGTGTCTCGAGAATCTCGAGGATCCGCGAGAGCCCCGCGACGGCCGCCTGTGTGTTGTCGATGATTTCGGTGAACTCTGCGATGGGCTCGAGGAACCTGTACGTCAGGAAGATGAATCCAACAACCGCGCCGAGGGTGAGGCCGGCTTCCGGGCCGCGCAGGATGGCGGTGACGGACACCGCAACGATCGTGAGAACCGAGAACAACTCGCCGATCGGAAAAAGCAGGGCACCAAGAACGCCTGCCCGAATTTGTGCGCGATAGCGAGCCCTCATGGTCCCGACAAGTCGCTCTGCGTAGGCCTCGCGTTGGTCGAAGGCAACAAGAACGTCGGCTCCGTTCACGAATTCCGCAGCCTCGGCGAAATATGTCCCGTTCATCTCGCGGGCCTTTTCGTATGAGCGGACGAGTCGCAACTGTACGCGCCGGAATCCGTACATCAACGGAGCTGCAACCACGAAAGCGACGATGGCAAGCAACCAGTCGTACGACAACATGATCGTTGCGATCACGAACATCAGTGTTCCGTCAAGAAGCCACGCCAAAGCGCCCCAGGAAAAGAACTGACCGAGCGTCTCGATGTCGCTGGTCACCCGGGCCACGAGGGCACCTTTTTTCTCTTCGTTGTGGTAGGCGATGCTGAGGCCGTGAATGTGCTCGAACAACTTCACCCTCAGTCCGTAAAGCGCCTCTTCGCTGCGCATTCCGAGGCGCTTGATTGCAGAACGAAGACACCATGCCGACATTGCCACTACGAATGCGCAAACGACGCACAGGGCGATGACAAGGGCATAGTCGACTTGGTTGCCTTCAGGGCCGACGACAAAACCTCTGTCGATCACCTGTTGCACCAGTACGGGAACCGCAACGCGCGTTCCCGTGCCGAGCAGCGCCAGTACGACGGTGAGGCCGAGTCCCTTGCGCAATGCCGGACTGAGGGCAAGGCCCCGGGTGATGACGTTGACGGACCCCGCCGACTTCTCAACGCTCATGTCGGTCACTTTCGTACGATTCCATGAGCGCCGCATATCGCGGGCAACGCTCTAGCAGTTCCTCGTGGGTACCACTGTCGAAGATTCTCCCATCGACAAGGAAGACGACGTTGCCGATCAGCGACACGGTCGAAGGTCGCGAGGCAACGACGACGAGGGTTTTGCCGCCGATGTCATCGACGAGGTTGTGCATCACCGTTGTCTCGGTTTCCGGGTCGAGAGCTGACGTCGTGTCGTCGAGTACCAGGACATCCCGTTCGGCCAAAAGCGCCCTGGCAAGCGCGAGACGCTGGCGCTGTCCGCCACTGAGACTCACCCCGCGTTCGCCGATGGTCGTGTCGAGGCCATCCGCGAGATCTCTAACGAATCCGTCCGCGTCGGCGATCCGGAGCGCCTCGAAAATCTCTTCATCAGAGCCTTCCTGTCCAAACAGCAAGTTCTCGCGCAGGGTTGCTGCGAAGAGGAACGTCTCCTGAAAGACCGGTGCCACACCTCGCTGACCAATCCGCACGGAGCCTCGGAAGGCGAGGATGCCCGCGAGCACTCCGACGAGGGTCGACTTTCCCGATCCGGTTTCACCGACGACGGCGAGTGATTCTCCCGGCGCTACCAGCAGGTACTCGACCACAAGGGTCGGATCCGACTGTCCTTGATGCACCACCGTCAAATCTCGTATCTCGACACCGATACCGTCTGCTCGTTCCGGAACGCGCACGGTGTGCATCGCTTCACCAAGCAGGCCATCGACGTGTGCGAGTCCCGCGCGCGAGTGCGGCAATTCACTGAGCGCATAGCCGATGATCCGAAGTGGAAACGACAGCAACGTGAAGAGATAGATGAAGCCGCCGACTTCGCCCACGGTCATGTTTCCCTCGCCGACGCGCCAGGAACCCACGAGCAAGAGGACAACGATCGCCGTCGAAGGTATGAGATCCAACAGCGACTCGAAGCGCGAGCGGTAACGAACCGTCTCCATGCGGGCATCGCGAAGCCTTTCAGCGACCGTCGACAATCGTCGGGCTTCCCTCTCCTCGGCACCGAAAGCCTTCACCACCGTCACTGCCTCGAAACTCTCATGAACGGCGGACGAGAGATCCCCCAGATGGTCCTGCGCTTGGGCAAAGAGTGCATCGACCCTGCGCTGGTAGCGAAGGTTCACCCACGCCAGCAGTGGGATCACGATCAATCCGACCCCGCCGAGCACAGGGTCCGAGAGCAACATCGCGACGCCCGCAAAAGCGAGAAGTACGACAACAGAGGAGGCAAAGGGCAATGGCGCGAGCATGGCCACGGCCGCCTCGGCGTCGACGGTCATACGCGAGATGACGTCACCGGTGGTGCGGGTCCGCAACCACCACACGGGTTGCCTGCAGATACGGTCGATGACCGATGTCGCAATCGTGCCAGCCGCACGCCATTCGGTGATTCCTGCGTAACTCCGTCTGGTCACCACGCCGGCAGCCCTCACGATACCGATCATGGTGATGAGAAGCATCGCGGTGATCACCGATCGCGTGCCGACGCTTCCTGCTTCGAATCGAGGCGCTATCGCCTGATCGATGACGCGCCGTACAGCGTAGGCCGACAGGACGGTGCAAATGGCGTACGTTGAGGCGCCACCGACCGCCACGCCGAAACTGCGTCGATGTCCCCTCGTGATGCGCGACACGAGCGAAAGGAATTCCGACACACGATTGTTCTAGCAGTTGCCGTGCGTCTAGCGTCTTGGCCATGACACGCCTTGACATCGCCAGCCTGTTGTTGCGTTTGGCGCTCGGTCTCTGCACATTCCTGCACGGTGCGAACAAGTGGAAGTCGTCGGAGTCCCGTCGAGGAACGGCCGGATGGTTCGCATCGATAGGCATGCGCCACTCGAAAATCCAGGCAGCGATGGCTGCATTCACGGAAATGGTTGGCGGTCTCCTTCTTGTTGCGGGACTAATCGTCCCCACCGCAGCTGCCGCGATTCTCGCGACGATGGTCGTCGCGATCGTCGTTGCCCACCGACGCAGTGGCTTTTTCATCTTCAACGAAGGCCAGGGCTGGGAATACTGCGCGATGCTCGGAGTCGTCGCTCTCGCGATCTCCGGCCTGGGAGGCGGCCGTGTGAGTCTCGACAACGCACTCGGGATCGACTATCGCGGTACTTGGGGGTTTGTGACCGGTCTCGTGCTCGGCTTGGGCGGCGCCGCCGTGCATCTTCTGGTTTCGTACCGACCGGGGCGATCGGCTTCGCAATGACCGCGGTCCAGCGTCTCGTCACTCCATTTCTCATCGTCGTTTGTGTCGGCATCGCCGCAATGTGGGTCTATGCCTTCGGCTTTGCCAGCAAGGAGTCGGTCAACCGCATCGGCGACCCACAGTGGCAGCAGTATGCGGAGTCACGATGTGCATCTGCAAAGGAAGAACGAATTGCCCTCGCCGACATGCGCAAAGTCAACGAAGTCGGGCCCGAGGCGCTGCGCGAGCGTGCACTCATCGTCGACAAGGCCACCGACACCCTGCAACGCGCGATCGATGACATTTCCGCACAACCGATCGCCGACGCCAAGGGTCGGGCGATCGTCCCGCTGTGGTTGGCCGATTACAGGACGTACATCGCCGATCGACGTTCCTATGCGGACGATCTGCGTGCTGGTATCAACGAGCCCTTCGCCGAAACCAAGGTCGAGGGCATTCCGATCTCGGAAAAGATCTCGACCTTCGCTGCAGACAACCTGATGAAGTCGTGTGGCGCACCGATCGACCTCTCAGTCTGAGACGCGCTGCCAACCCCGGTCGGCCGACCACGACCTGATGACGCGAGCGGGGGCGCCGACCGCGACGCAGTGATCGGGTAGTTCCCCGACCACGACGGAATTCGCACCAACCGCCACGTGGCGTCCGATACGCGTTCCGGGCAAGACCACAGTTCCGTGACCGAGCCAACTCCCGTCCCCGATCGACACCGGAGATTCCGGTTGTGACTGCCGTGATATCGGTACGTCGGGGTCTTCGTAGCCATGATTCTGATCCGTGATGTAGACGTGGTGACCGGTCCACACGTCGTTGCCGATCTCGATCGCGAGATGGCCCACGATTCCACTTCCGCGACCGATCAGACAACGGTCCCCAATCTTCACCACGGGCGATGTCAGGCATTCCTGGCCGGGAACCATGCCGGCGGACAACGCAACGTTTGGCCCAATCATCGTGTCGCGTCCGATCGAGATGTAGCGCTCATTGAAGATCGTCGTGAACGGATGACAGATGATGCTGCCGTCACCGAACGAGGCAAACCGCCGACCACGTGCCGTATCCGGGCCGATGGCCCCGTGCAGGTGGATCCAGCGCGTTCCTGCTTCGATGGCCCGAAAGGCCTGAGTATTGAACCAGCGACGCGCTTCGCGTCCAGCTGAGGTCGACCACGCACCCACGGGTCGAATCTAACGCTCGCGGCAAAGATGCCACGTTGGATACTCTGCGCGCGTGGGAAACGCCGGGAATCGACCTTCAGTCGCATGGCTCGTCGGAGGTCACCCCTTCGATGCCCCCTCGCTTCAGCGTTTGCTCGATTCACTCGATGCGGAAGTCACCCTCATCGGGTGGCCTACGGCGGGAGACCTGTTCACACCGGCCGGGGTCGTTCGCGTTCTCGAGAACTACGACGTTCTCGCCCTGTACGACATGCCAGGGATCAAATTCCGAAGGGGTGAGAGTCCCGAGTTCGTGGCCCCTTCCGACGACGTCGTCGCCGCTTGGACCTCTCTCACCGAGAAAGGGATGCCCGTGTTGGCCCTCCATCACTCGATCGCTTCGTGGCCGATGTGGGCGGGTTTTGCAGAGATTCTGAAGGGCCGTTTTCACTACGCGCCAGCCGTTTTGCGCGGAATCGACTACCCGGATTCGGGCTACGCGATGAACGTGACGCAGCGCTTCGAGATCGCCTTTGCTGACCACCCCGTTTGCAAAGGTCTCCCCTCCTCGTTCGAACTCACCGACGAGACCTACCAATGCCCCGTCTTTGACGACGAGGTCGAAGTCCTCATCCGCACGGACGCTCCGCGGGACGATGCGCACCACGCATCGGCGTTCGCCGCGGTTCGACGCGAATCGAATCCTGGTTGGCGGCATTCACCGGCCTCGCCCGCCGTGGCGTGGACACACACGTACGGTGCATCTCGGATCGTCTACCTGCAACCCGGAGAAGGTCCCGAATCGTTCGACAACGACTCGTACCGCATGCTCATCAACAACGCCGTCCAATGGCTGGCAGACCAGAAACGAGGTCGAAAGTGAAGGCGAGCGAATCCGCAATCCGTTGTGTGATCGACGTCAGTCATCGCTATGCGGCGGGTATCGACCGTCGGGACTGGGACTTGTACCGCGAGTGCTTCACCGACCCGTGTGCATTCGACTTTTCGAGCTTCAGTGGAAGACCCGCATCAGAGATAACGCGCGATACGTGGGTCGAGAACGTCCGGCGGACGAACGGTTCGTTCGACGCGACGCAACACCAGATGTCGAATCAGATGGTGACCTTTCGCGACGAAGATCACGCGACGTGCATCACGGAACTACGGGCCCAACACTGGTTCGCACCTGCCACGATGGATCGACTCGGACACGGCGGCGAGGTGAATTTCTGCGAACTCGGGGGCCACTACACGAACGAGATCGTGCGAGGTGAGGGTGTCTGGCGGATTGCGCGCTGCCAGCTCACCGTTCGTTGGCACACCGGAAGCATGGCTATCTTTGACCTCGCACGCGCGATCGGCGCGGGAACCCTCTCGAAAGACTGAACGGATCGAGGCTGCGATGGATCTTTACAACGCCCTGTACACAACCCGCGCGATGCGTCGCGTGAAACCGGATCCGATTCCCGACGATGTCGTGAAGAAGTTGCTCGACGCGGCGATTCGTGCCCCCTCGGGGGGCAACCAGCAGAAGTGGCGCTTCCTCTTGCTCACGGATCCGGCCAAGAAGGCACGACTACAGAAGATCTACCGCGAAGGCCTCACCGAACTGAACGCCACCCAGTACAAAGCCGTCATGGACCTCATCCGGAACGGCGACCCGAGTGACCCGGAAGTCATCCAGGCCAAAAAAACCAATGCAAGCGCCGAGTGGCTCGCCGACCACCTCGACAAGGTTCCCCTGATCGTGTTTGCGTGGGGCAAGCCGAACGGCGAGAGCTCGATCTACCCGGCACTCTGGAGCCTGCAACTCGCCGCGACGGCCGAGGGCATCGGCTCGGCGCTCACGACGCTGCTCTTCAAGAAGCACACGAAGCAGGTTCTCGACATTCTGGGCGCACCCGATCCGACCGAATGGGTGCCGATGGCCATGGTGACCCTTGGCTACCCCACGGGCCGCTGGGCCGTGGCAAAGCGGCAACCGGCCCACGAAGTGACTTTCCAGGATTCGTGGGGAACCCCTGTCTCGTGGAGGGTCGACGCACCGCTCTGGCAGTAGCGTTCAAAGAACCAAGCGCCTCACCCCAGGACACCGCACCGATGACCACCACCCCTCGCAAGGCCGTCACCGCTCCACTCCTTTCGGAGATGAAGGCGCGTGGCGAGAAGATCGCAATGATCACCGCCTACGACGCAACCTTTGCAGCGATCGTCGACGCTGCCGGTGTCGACGTCATTCTGGTCGGCGACTCCGTCGCCACAACCGTTCAGGGCGAGGCAAACACCATTCCCGTCACGATGGAAGAAATGGAATATCACGTCCGCTTGGTGCGTCGTGCAGCGCCGAAGGCACTCGTCGTCGGTGACCTGCCTTTCGGCAGTTACCAGGTCGGCTCGAGCCAAGCAGTTGCAAACTCGGTGCGCCTCATCAAGGCCGGTGCGCAAGCCGTGAAACTCGAAGGAGGCCTCACGGTTGCCGACTCGGTTCGCGCGATAGCGGACGCAGACATTCCGATCATGGGTCACGTCGGTCTCACTCCCCAAAGCGTTCACCGCATGGGAGGTCACAAGGTGCAGGGTCGCCGAGATGGTTTCGAAGCCGGCGGCCGCCAGCGACTTCTCGAAGACGCCCACGCCGTTGAACAAGCCGGTGCCTTTTCGGTCGTTCTCGAAGGAATCCCTGCGCATTTGGCCGCCGAAATAACGGCCAAGCTGTCGATTCCGACGATCGGTATCGGCGCGGGCGCACAGTGCGACGGCCAGGTGCTGGTTCTGCACGACGTCCTTGGTCTTTCCGTGCGCGAACTCACCTTCACGAAGAAATTTGCCGACATTCGTGGCGCGAGCACCGACGCCTGCCGACAGTACGTCGATGAAGTGCGCGCCGGCGTCTGGCCCGACGACGCCCACTCCTTCGAATAGGCGCGGGCCGCTTCTTGCGCGTTGTCACCGCGATCGACGACGTTCGTGCGGCGGTTCGAACGGCGCGGTCAAGGGGCGAACGCGTTGCCTTTGTGCCCACCATGGGTGCGCTGCACCCGGGACATGTTTCACTGATGGATCGTGCCCACGAGGAGGCGTCGTTCGTCGTCGTCTCGATTTTCGTGAACCCTCTTCAGTTCAACGACCCCACGGATCTTGCTGCCTACCCACGCACGGCGGAAGCCGACGACGCGTTGTGCGAGAAGGCCGGCGTCGATCTCGTTTGGCGACCCGGGACGGACACGATCTATCCCGCGGGCTTCGACACCCGTGTTGAACCCGGAGCACTCGCTAGCGATCTCGAAGGCCTGCACCGACCGGGGCACTTCGCGGGAATGGCAACGGTTGTCCTCAAGTTGCTCAACGTCGTTGCACCCGATCTCGCGTGCTTCGGACGCAAGGATTTCCAACAGCTCGCCATCGTGCGACGCATGGTGCGCGACTTCGATGTTCCCGTGCGAATCATCGGGTGCCCCACCGTGCGTGAAGCCGACGGCCTCGCAATCTCGAGCCGGAACACGAAACTCTCCCCCGAAGCACGGGCATTGGCCACGAATCTCTCTCGCGTCATCGATCAGGCCGCGCGAACGATGCGAGCTGGTGAACGTGCCGACAGCGCACGCCAGGTCGCGATGTCGGACCTCGCGTCACGACCCAACATCGAAATCGAATACCTCGATGTCGTTGACCGCGATTCCCTCTCTCCCATCAGGGACGAGCGCACTGAAAACGCCGTCATCGTGGTCGCTGCGGTCGTCGGAGGCGTTCGGTTGATCGACAACGTCGAAGTAGCAGCAGAGGGTGAGGAACGTTCATGAACCAATTCGACGCCAACTATCTCGCCCACGAATATTTCCTCGCGCGCCACAGAATGATGCAGTTGCTCGACGGCAAGACGAAAGACGTCGCGCACCTGCCGGTACAGACGTGCCCGGCATGGAACGTGCACGATTTGGTCGCCCACGTGTCGGGACTCGCCGCAGAGATCGTCAAGGGCAACCCCCCCGGGGCCGACTCACAGGCGTGGGTCGACGCAATCATCGATGCCCGTCGCGACGTCGACCTCGATGGTCTGCTTGAAGAATGGTCCGTCGTTGGGCCCACCTTCGAGGAGATGGCGGCCGAGACGCGGCGTCTTTCCGTCCCATTGTCCTACGACACGGTCGTCCACGAACACGATCTGCGCCACGCAATCGGCGCGCCCGGGGCGCGCGACTCCAGCGGCGTGATGGCGGCGATGGAGGTCGGGGTGTGGTTGATGACGAACGACCTCGATCGCAGGCAGTTCGGCAATGTCACGTTCCGTGCAGGTGGTCGCGACTGGTCGTGCGGCTCGGGCGACGTACGTCTTCGACTCGACCTCGATGCCGCGCAAGTATCGGTCACGCCCGTATGGGAACTGATTCGCATCACCGGAAGCCGGCGTAGTCTCGCCCAAGCAAAGGCACTGCCGTGGACGGGAGACTTCGAGCACGGTCTGCCCGCTCTCTTGCACATGGACCTGCCCGTCTGCGACGTGAACGAATGATCTCACATCCATCGCGTCAGCGATGTTTGCTGCGTCAGCGGTGAAGTTCGGGGTTCGTCTGGCGAACACGCAACCTGATCGAATGCACCGCGTCGCCTGATAGCACGCCTCCACGGCCGAGGAGACGTCCGTGCTGCCAGTTCGCAAGCCCCAGTTCGGGACGCTCAAGTGCGAATTGCCCGTCGACCCACCTCGTGAATCCGTCGCCGAAGAAGGGCGACTCGCTGTTCTCCCAGGCCCAAGTGACTTCGCTCTCGTCGTCGGAAAGAATCGAGAGGACGAAACGTGGGCTGTGTTGGTTGAACTTCGCCACCGCGTCCGCCATCGACGCGGCCACGATCACCGTCACTTCAGGAACGTCGTTCCATTCCCATTCCTCGCCGGGGTCAACTTGTTCCGCGCGGAGGTCGAGTTCGCCGAAGATCTTCAACGTACGTGCCACGTCGTCGTTCGCGTGCACGACCACCGTGCCCCCACGTCTCGCAGCAACCTCCGACAGCGCCGCGCCGATCACGGCGAGCGCCTCGGACGAATTCGATTCGAGGGCGACGACCGTGTTGAGCGTGTTGCAGACCTTTCGATCGAGGGAATGCACGATTGCCGAACGAAGACGAGACTCGGGAAGACTCGTGCCTGCCACCATCCACGCGCCCCCGGTGCCATGCAGCGACACCGGAGTACCGCATTGTCGGGCGATCTCGCCCAACTGGTCGACCGCTTGCCCCGAGCCGCGCGCGACCGCCAGCGCCAGCCGCGAATCGTCAAAGAGGGCCCAGCCGGCCGAGTGCTCGGACGAGTCGACGAGGTTCACCGCTCCGCGTGGCAACCCGGCCGCATCGAGCGCGGGTACCAGCAAATGGTCGCGGATCGCCTGCGCGGTTCCCAAGGCGTCACTTCCGATGCGAAACACGACGGAGTTGCCACTCTTCAGCACGCCCGTTGCGTCGGCAAAGACGTTCGGTCGACCCTCGAAGACAAAAGCCACGACGCCGAGCGGGGCTCGCCACGACTCGACCGACCAACCGTCATGTGCGACCGTGGAGACCACACCCAAGCGGTCGAAATCGAGTGCCGACCACATCCGCAGACCTGCAGCCATGTCGGAGCGCATCTTGGGATTGATCTCGAGACGACCGACAGCTCGGCCTCGCCTTCGTGCCGACTCGACGTCTTGCACGTTCGCCGCCAGAACCGGTGCGAAGGCTTCGTCGTCATCGATGAGATCGGCGAACCTGACGAAGAAATCGTCGACACGATTGCTTGCAACGGCCTGCATGCCAACGAACCCCGCGACAGCCCGTTCGACAGCCGAGTCGACCAATCGGCGAACGTCTGCAGGAACGACGAGGACCACGCCGGAAGACCGCAACGGAATCAGCTTTCCGCCGCCTGACAGCGTGGCGAGCATCTCTTGCGACATGGCGACGAGTCGGTCACCGACGAGCAATCGATCGCCCGAACCGGGTGCAGCCGTTTCACCGTTCATCAGGAACGACAGGGTACGCCATAACCTGTGTCAATGAACGTCGACGACAGGTTCTACTTCCGTCAGCTGCTTTCGGGCCGCGACTTCGCCGTGCGCAACGGACTTGCGGCCCAGATGGTGAATTACGTGTACCTGCTGGGTGACCGAGTAACCCGTGAGTGCGTGATCGTCGACCCGGCCTATGCGGTCGACGAATTGCTCGGCGTGATTGAAGCCGACGGTATGACTCTGACGGGCGTCCTTGCGACCCATTATCACCCCGATCACATCGGCGGTTCGATGATGGGACACCGCATCGACGGCATCGCCCACCTTCTCGAAAAGCACAACGTGCCGATTCACGTCAACGAAGCAGAGGCGCCATGGGTGATCCGCACCACCGAGGTCGACATGTCTCATCTCGTCGCCCACTCGGCCGGCGACACTCTGGCCGTGGGCGAAATCGACATCACGTTCGTTCACACTCCCGGCCACACACCGGGCAGTCAGTGTTTTCTCGCCTGCGATTGTCTTGTTTCAGGTGACACCCTCCTTCTCGACGGATGCGGCCGAACCGATCTTCCCGGTTCCGACGCAGAGCAGATGTACGACAGCTTGCAGACACTGGCGAAGCTGCCCGACCAGACCACCGTCTTTCCCGGTCATCAATACTCGGCACCACCGAGCGCGCCAATGTCGACCGTTCGCTCGTCGAACTACGTCTACCGCACCCGCGATAAAGACGCCTGGATGGAGTGGTTCGGCCCCGGTCGCTGAGCGCTACAACAGGCCGGAGACGATCGAGCTGATCGCGGTCGCCGTCAACAAACCGGCACCAATTCTCCAAAAGATGGATGGCGCCAACGCGCCACGAACCCGCGAACCGACGAACATTCCGATGCCGAGTCCGGGCACGGCAACCAACGTTCCAACGAGTACCTCGGTCGTGAGCCTTCCGCCGATCGCAAACATCAGGATGCTGACGAACGCGACGATACTGAAGACGGTATTGATCGTCGCCCGAAAGACTTGCGGAGACAGTCCCCTGGAGCGCAGCAACAAGACGAGTGGCGGTCCGTTCGTCGATGTCGAGGTGGCGAGAATGCCCGATACGAATCCCGCTATCCCCTCGAGCAGACGTCCACCGACTCCGATTGCAGAGTTCGTTCTCAGGACGCCAGCCAGCGCGACAAGCACGAAAATGCCGATCGCGACACGCAGCACATCGATGTCGAGGCGGTCGAGCACGACCACGCCGAAAGGCATGCCCAACAGAGACGTGATCGTCAGAATCCGAACGAGCCTCGGATCACGTTGTTGGCCGTCATTGATCGCCTGGTAGGTGTTCGACGCGGTGCCACAGATCGTCGAAATCACGACGGCCGTCTTCAGGTCGATCGCGAGGCCCATCAGCGGGACGGCCATCAACGCGAACCCGAAGCCCGACACCATCTGCGCACAGGCCGCCAACGACACGATCGCCGCGACGAGGGCAAGGTCTCCCGGGCCGAGAAAACAGATCATCGGATGATCAAGTCGCCGTCAATGCGTGTACCGCCTCTGCGAACACTTCGGTGTGCCTGACGACTTGCTCCGCCGTGTGCGATGGCGAGAAGAGCGCCATGTTGTGGAAGGGCGTCATCAGGATTCCCCTGTTGAGTGCGAACAGGTGCATGAACGCGTCGAGTTCGTGGTCGACGGCGGCAGCGGCTTCGGCGCCGGATTTCGGCGGCGGACAAAACCAGTACTCAGCTCGGCATCCGAGTCGCTGGACGTGCCATGGCAGCCCGGCAGCCTCGTAACCCTGACGCACGCCCTCGGTCCATGCCTCTGCCAGCGGGATCATTCGCGCAAAGTCCTCCGCTCTCAGCGTCGTCGACAACGTGGCGCGCACTG
>JBJTYJ010000069.1:0-8410 GCA_046082705.1 Actinomycetota bacterium
TCACGGTGCACTGGTTGCAGGTTTCCTTCGCCTTGCTCAGTTGCAAAAGGGCTTGCCCTGTGGAGCCGACCGGGAAGAACAATTCGGGGTCGGTGTCTCGGCACACTGCTTGTTGGCGCCACGTGTAGTCGGCGGCGCCGAGGGCGAGACTTGAAGCGAGGATGGTCACTTCATCTCCTGGGGGGTTCGGGGCGGTAGGCCGCCAACGGTTACTGACAGATGACGTGGAGACAAACGCCCAGAGAGCCCTCCGCCACGGCGTCGCTGAAACTACGCCCTCGAATGACGGATGACAAGGGCTACCGTGACATTTGTGAGCGGAATTTCCGGCGCCGCGGCGATACCTGCCATTCCGACGGGCCCGGGTCGCGGCTGTGCGGTCATGGCCCACCGAGGGGCGTCTCGTGCCGAGCGCGAGAACACCCTCGCGGCATTTGCCCGGGCCGCCGAAATGGGGGCCAATGCCGTGGAACTCGACGTGCGTCGCAGCGCCGACGGGCACCTTGTCGTTCATCACGACCCGCGTCTCGCCGACGATCGTGTGATCGTGCGAACCACATGCGTGGAACTTCCCGCTGAAGTTCCTTCGCTCGACGCCGCACTCGATGCCTGTCACGGAATGTGGGTCAACGTGGAGATCAAGAACGATCCTGCGGAGGCCGACTTCGACGACACCGACGACATTGCAGTCACGGTTGCCGATGCCCTGCTGAGTCGCGGTGAACCGGCGCGATTTCTCGTGTCGTCATTCCGACGCGAGACGATCGACCGCTTCCGATCCGTTGCGCCCGGGATCGCCACTGCGTGGTTGACGCCGGGCATCGCCGACGACGACATGCCGGCAACCTTCGATTCGTTGCGCGACTACGGACATTCTGCGGTGCATCCATGGTTCGGCCTCGTCACGAGACGGTTCATCGATGAAGCGCACGCCCGCGGGCTGATGGTCAACGTGTGGACGTGTGACGACCCCGCGAAAATGTCGGAACTTCACGAGTTCGGCGTCGATGGCATCTGCACGAACGTGCCCGACGTTGCGATTGCGACGTTATTCAGGCGGGCATGACGAGACGCACGGCCTCGGGCACGTGGGTGAAGCGCAACTCAGTGGTTTCGCCCAGGTAGTCACCGTCGAGCTGGTACGGGAAAGGGCGTTCGTAGTCGACCGACAGAGCCTGAACGTTGTCACGGACAAGGAGATGTTTGTTGTCGTGGACGCCGCCGCGCACGAGTGCGCGACCGAGAGACCCGAGGAGGCCGGTTGCCGACAGTGACGTGAAGGTTACGACGGTGAGGCCGGCGTCGAGGTTCGTCTGTGGCGACAGGTTCAGTGGCTTCTTGCCGAGGAACGTGTACGGGTTGGTGTTCATCACGATCGTGAAGAAACCCTCGACGGGTGTCGCCTCGCCGATGCGAACACTGAAGTGAGGCTTCTTTCTGCCGTAACCGACCGCCCAGGTTTGAAGTGCCGCGCCGACGAACAGTGGGTGGCCGAGATAGCGCTTCAGTGACGCACGTCGTTCGACGAGACGCACGACCGCGGCGTCGTAGCCGACACCTGTGTGGAAGCAGAAGTAGCGACCGTTGCAGTTGCCGAGACCGATCGGTCGGATGGTTTCGTTGTCGAGCGCGGTACACAGCTGTTTCACCGCGGCAGCAGGGTCGTTCGGCATGCCGAGGGTCCGGGCGAAAACGTTCGTCGACCCGCCGGGCAGCACGGCGAGCGCGGTCTCCGAGCCGGCCACGCCGGTGGCGACCTCGTTCAGGGTGCCGTCACCACCGAAGGCCACGACCGCATCGAGACCGCGGCGGGCGGCATCCTGGGCAAAGCGGGTGGCGTGGCCGCGACGGTTCGTTTCGACGACCTGGACGTCGTGGCGGCGGGCGAGTTGCTGGTGGACAACGACGGTGTTGCGCGCTGTGACGGATGACGCAAAGGAGTTGACGACCAGAAGCAGTCTCACGCTCCTGAAACGCTACCAGCGGGCCTTCTCGGTTGGGCGGCCGACCGACCGAGCGGTAACAATGGGAGCCCTATGAACGTGATCGTCTGTGTGAAACAGATTCCGGATCCCGCCACGCCCGGCGCCCTCGACGGCTCCACGAACACCTTGAAGCGTGACGGCAAGCTCATCCTCGACGACTCCGACGCCTACGGCGTCGAGATGGCCCTGCAGCTCGTTGCTGCTGCGGGCGGGGGAGAAGTGAACCTCGTGTCGATGGCCCCGAACGGCGAGACCGCGGGCATGCGCACCGCACTCGCAATGGGCGCGGCGAAGGGCGTGCTCGTTTCCGATCCGGCACTGCAGGGCAGCGATGCGTTGACCACCGCCAAGGTGCTCGCAGCAGCGGTGCAGAAGTTGGGCGGTGCAGATCTCGTGATCGCCGCCACCGAATCATCCGACGGTTACACGGGCACGGTGCCCGAACAGATGGCAGAAGTTCTCGGACTTCCCTCGGTGACCTTCGCAAAGAAGGTGGCAGTCGAAGGCGGCACACTGAAGGTCGATCGTCAAACCGAATCGGGTTACGACGAAGTCGAGTGTCCGTTGCCCGCGCTCATCAGCGTCACCGCCGGTGTGGTCGAGCCGCGGTACCCCAGCTTCAAGGGCATCATGGCCGCGAAGAGCAAGCCGGTCGACACCGTCACTGCCGCCGATCTTGGTGTGTCACCCGCGGGTTGGGCCGGAGCCGGCCAGAAGATCTCGAACGTCGCGCAGGCCGAGGCCCGTCAAGCCGGCGAGATCATCGAGGACGACGGCGAGTCGTTCGGCAAGATCGTTGCATTCCTGGAAAACCTGAAAGTGATCTGAGGTCAACAACATGTCTGTGAACAACGTTTGGGTATTCGCGCAGGTCGCAAACGGGGCGCCGACGTCGGCAACCCTCGAACTTCTCACCAAGGCGCGCTCGCTTGCGTCGAACGTCGCCGTTTTCATCGGTGACGATGCATCGTCGGTCGCTGCAGCACTCGGTGAGTACGGCGCCACCAAGGTGTATTCGACGGGCAATCTCGGGGGCAAGCTTCCCGGTGTCGCCGTCGCTGCGGCAATGAAGGCCGTCATCGACGGCGGCGACAAGCCCGACCTCGTTCTGTTCCCGCAGAACTACGAAGGCCGCGACGTGATGTCGCGTTTGTCGGTGAAGCTCGACAAGACGGTTCTCACCAACAGCATCGACGTCAGCGTCGATGGTGGTGCGGTCAGCGCCACGACCCCGATCTTCGGAGGCAACACGCTCGTCACCACCTCCTTCACCGGTGAGGGCCCGTACCTCGTCGCCTTCCGCCCCAAGAGCTTCGCTGCCGAAGCTTCGGGTGGCGGTGCGCCGGAAGTCGTCACGGTTGCCGTGCCCGACCTCGGTGCCACGGGCGCTGCGAAGGTGACCGCCGTTCACGTCGAAGAGACGACGGGCCCGAAGCTCGACGAAGCCGACATCGTGGTGTCGGGCGGTCGTGGTCTCGGCGAGGCCGACAAGTACGTCATGGTCGAGGAACTTGCCAAGTTGCTGAAGGGCGCCCCCGGCGCCTCGCGCGCAATCGTCGACGCCGGATGGGTGCCGTACTCATACCAGGTCGGCCAGACCGGAAAAGTCGTCAAGCCGAGCGTCTACATCGCGGCGGGCATCTCCGGAGCGACGCAGCACATGGTCGGCATGAAGGGCTCGAAGAACATCATCGCCGTCAACAAGGACAAGGAAGCACCGATCTTCGGTATTGCCGACCTCGGCATCGTCGGTGACGTGCACAAGGTTCTGCCGAAACTGATCGAAGCCCTGAAGGGCCGCTGACGAAAATCGTCACGACATGTCGCGGGCGGAGAACGCCCACGACATGTCGTTGAACGGATCCCACACCGCGATCTGGAGTTGCCATCCGAGCGCGGGCTCGTCGGTGGACCACGCGAACCACTGCAGTTCTTCCATCTCGGCGCGCAGAGTGCCGTGGGGAAGCGGCCATTCGTCGAGCGCGTCGGCCATCGCGGTCGCCAACCACCACGCGCCGAAGCGGCCCTGAGCACCACCACGACGGCGTCCGTGCGCCCCGCCCGATGCACCGGCCCAGGCCACGAGAGCCATCACCTGTGATGGCTCGAGCAGAGACACGCGCGCACGCGACAAGCCGAGCGCACCGAGGGCCGAGTCGATGCCACCCGAGACGGCCGCGAAGGACGCACGGCCGTTCGACTGCGTCGTCCAAGCCTCGAACACCGAGCGCACGGCAGATTCGATGTCGGGGTCGTCGTCGGTCTCAGTGGGCGAACATGCGATCTCGTTCGTCGGCGCAACGTTGAGCTGCGGCGTCGGGGCGCTCACGCCGTTGTCGTCGTAAACCGGCGGCTCGTAGTTCGGCTCCCAGAGCGCCGGGTTGATGGGGATCTCGAGAACCGCGCGCAATGCCGCGTCGTCGGGCACCGCTTCGCCGCGCAGCGCACGTTCATGGGCGACGAATCCACGCAGCGGTGCGTCGTCGATGTGTTCCTCAAGTTCGCCCCACGTGTGGTTCTGGGCGATGACCTCGGTCAGGGGACCGATGCTGAAGGTGCTGGTGGGGTGCTGCAACGAGGCCGCAGCGATGTCGGCGGGACCGTGCAGCGCAAGGCGGTAGTTGGCAAGCGTCGCGCAGGGCCACGTCTGGCGACCCGTTCGCACCGCTGAGGCAGCCTTGTCGCGCAACGAAGCGAGCAATTTCCACTCTCGAGATGCACACATGCCGTCGATGCGGCGGATGATTTCGTCGAGGTCCGCGCGGTCGACGAGTGCATCGAGGTCGCTGTGCATGGAGGCAGGTTAGGTCGGCTCAGACGAGTGGCCAGGGGACCCTGCGACCCGACGGGTCGTAGGGCAGCACACCTGCATCGAGCAACCACTGGGCACGCTCGACGATTGCCTCGCCTTCTTCGTCGTTCAAGAGGGCCGCGACGCGCAGTGGCACTTGGTCAACGATGCGCGTGAGTGCCGCACGGTGCAGCGCTGTGAGGTTCTCGGTTGCAAAGTCCCAGATGACGGTGCGCAGTTTGAAATCGGCCGAGAAACAAACGCCGTGGTCGATGCCCCACACGTGGTCGTTCGCGTCGACCAGCACATGGCCACCCTTGCGGTCGGTGTTGTTGGCCAGGATGTCGAACACGGCCATCGTCTTCAACTGGTCGTGGAGCTCGTCGCGGCTTTCGAACATGGTGAAGTAGTGCACGTTCGGGTCGGCCTCGATGAACCACTGGAACGATCCCTCACCCATGGGTCCTTCGCGCAGGATCGTTGGTGGAACGAGATCGAATCCCATCGCCTCGGACAACTCGTAAGCCGCCACCTCGCGACGATGCAGGCCGGGCTCGAAGTCCCACAGCGGTCGTTCACCGCGCAGCGGTTTGTAGATGGCTTGCGTGCTGCCCGCATCGTCGGCGACCTTCACGAGAAACGTCGCGTTGCTGCTCCAGGGCATGCGACCGATGACTTCGATTTCGCCCTCAGCAAGAAGGCGCACGGGATAGCCGTGGTCGACTAGTTCATTCGCGGACACGGATGTCCGTCCGGGTCGATCGGAAACCCGCACCACCGACAATTCGGCCTGCCCGCGGCAACGACGTCGTCGGCGTGGTCGCAAAAGGCGAGAGCCTGTCCGCGGGTGATGAGGCCACGCACGCGACCGGCGACGACATCGGGGTCGGGTTCGCCGTTCTCGTCGAGGGGCACCACTTCGTCGAGTTGCACGACGACACGGTCGAGTTCGCGGTCGTAGGCGACACCGATCGGCCCCACCACGAAGTCGAAGGCACCGTCGGATGCACCCGCGCCGTGGGCAACGGGGATGAGATCGAGCGCGTCGGGCAGTGGCACGTCGCCGTCGGGCAGGTCGGCGAGAAGTTCGCGCACGAAGTGGGCGATCGCGGCCACCTGCTGCTTTTCGCACTTCAACGTGACGACTTCGCCCTCGCCGCGCACCTGGATGAGAAAGACGCGCTGGCCCGGCCTGCCGAGGGCGGCAGTCGTGAAGGCATCGGGCGTGTCGAAGTCGCGGTAGACGGTCATGAGGGTCGGAGATCCGCGAGTGAACCACCCGTCGAGTTGACGGTGAGAACGATCGGCGAACCCGTTCCGTAGGCAAGTGCGCTCACCGAGCACGTGCTGACGACGATGCGTTGGAACAAGTCGAGGTGTGTTCCCATCGCGTGGGCAAGCGCGGCCTTGATCGGGTCGGCGTGGGAGAAGCAAACAACGGTGCCTCCGGGATGGCGCAATCTGATCGAGTCGAGTGCGGTGGTGATGCGCACCTGCATCTCGGTGAACGACTCGCCGTTCGGGAACCGGAACGTGCTGGGCGCGCGTTGAACGGTCGCCCATTCGGGTTTCTTCATGAGGTCGGTGAGTTTTGCGCCCGTCCAGTCACCGAAGTCGCATTCGATGAGACCCTTTTCGATGACGACGCGTTGGCGCAGTTTTTTTGCCAACGGCGCCGCGGTTTCACGGGTGCGTTCGAGGGGTGAGGCGTAGATTGCATCGATCTTCGGGAACGCCGACAGTCGCTCGGCCGCCTCGACGGCCTGCTCCTGACCTTTGTCGCTGAGGTGGAGACCTTTTGCACGGCCCGGCAACGACTGTCCCGTCGTCGGGGTTTGACCGTGCCTCACGAGAAGAATCGTGGTGGCCGAGGGGTGTTTGGGTTTCGCGGCGCGCGCCATCGGTTCCGAAAATACTTGCTTCGCGCCTACTCTGTGCACGTGGGCGCGCGAAAAATGGATTCTCTTGCGCGTCTTGCGACGGATGTTCACAAGTGCACGGCGTGTCCACGACTCGTCGAGTGGCGCGAGCGTGTGGCGGTCGAAAAGCGGGCCGCATTCCGGGACGAGGATTACTGGGGTCGCGGTGTGTCGGGTTTCGGCGACCCGGCCGCGCGATTGCTCGTCCTTGGTCTCGCCCCTGCCGCGCACGGTGCCAACCGCACTGGACGGGTTTTCACCGGTGACCGCAGCGGCGATTGGCTCTATCGCGCGATGCACAAGGCGGGCTTCGCCAACCAGGCGACGTCGACGCACCGCGACGACGGACTCGAACTGCGCGGTGCGTGGGTGACGGCGGCAGTGAAATGTGCGCCTCCCGGCAACACGCCGCTACCGACCGAACGTGATGCGTGCAGGCCGTTTCTTGATCGTGAGATCGCGCTGTTGACCGAACTGCGCGTCATCGTGTGTCTCGGCAACTTCGCCTACCAGGCGGCAACCGACTACTTCGGCGTGAGGCCCCGCCCCAAGTTCGGCCATGCGGTCGAGGCGGCCGCCGGTGATCTCACGTTGTTGTGTTCGTTTCACCCCAGCCAGCAGAACACTTTCACGGGCAAACTCACCGAGCCGATGATCGACGCGGTGTTCGCACGTGCGAAGGCGATCTGTCGCTAGCTCAACTGCGGCGGGCTGAACGCCGCACGCAACAAACTCGACGACATCGACAGCGCGGCCTTGCCGTCGTCGACGAAGTCGGCGAGCGACACGAAGCCGTGGAACTGACCCGAGAAGCGAATGTGCGAGACGGGTACCCCGAGGGCCGCAAGCTTGGCCGCATAGGCGTCGCCCTCGTCGCGCAGCGGGTCGAACTCGGCCGTGATCACGCACGTCGGCGGTGCGGCGGCGAGATTCGCATCCGTTTCGAACAAGGGTGAAAGGCGCGGATCATCGAGCGACGTGTTCGTGTCGGACACATAGTGGTGCACGAACCATTTCATTCCTGCATGCGTGAGGAACGGACCGTCCTTGTTTTCCCGGTGACTGGGATGGCCGAGATTGCAGTCGGTCACCGGGTAGATCAGCAACTGGTAGGCGGCGGGAATGACCTGCATGTTCGCGATTGCGGCCGCGATGTTGCCGCCCGCCGAGTCGCCACCGATTGCGATGCGGTTCGGATCGCAGCCGAGCGAGCTGGCATTGAGGTGTGCCCAGCGCGTGGCGTTCACGCAGTCGACGAGCGGCGCGGGGAAGGGATGCTCGGGCGCGAGGCGGTAGTCGACCGACAGCACGGCACACGGCGTCTGCATGCAGATCGCGCGGCACACGCTGTCGTGCGACTCGACGCTGCCGAGGACCCAACCACCACCGTGGTAGTAAACGAGCAGAGGCAGATTTGGGTCGTCGTTGGGTTTGTACAGGCGCGCCGGGACACCTCCCGCATCGATGTCGGTCATCTTGTGGATGGGCACGGTTGACGGTGCCTGCATTGCCGCACGTGACTCGCGCGCATTCTGCGGCGTGTCTTCTTCGAATGGCTTGTTGCCGAGACCGGCGACGAAGTCGGTGATGAATTTGGCCTGTGGATGAAGTGGCATGCCACGAAACCTAGTTCGCCGGCGCGGCGCCTTCGGCTGCCGGCGCGGGTTCGGCCTTCTTCTTCGGCGGCGGTACACCGACCGACGGTGCCTTGTCGG
>JBJTYJ010000070.1:0-2942 GCA_046082705.1 Actinomycetota bacterium
ATCGCCGCAGAGGAGCAGGGCACTACTGCCCGCGACGCATTCGTCACCATCATGATTTGGGGCAGGGGTCCCGACAACCGTGGGCCCGCACTCACGAAAAAGATGATGAAAACCAAAGACTTTGACGAAACCTTGGCTGACATCATTCGAATTTCATCTGCTCCCGAGGTCACACATTCAGATGCTTTTCTCAGTCTGTTCGTGAAAGGGCGGTCGCGAATTCCCGGGCTGGGTATCTCATTCGGAACAAAGTTGATCCATGCGTTTAGCGATGACCAATCAGAATCTCCTGCGCTCGTTTATGACGACCTGGTGAAGCGAGCGCTACGAGCACTTCGCGAGAGTGGGGTCGACGGGGTCCCCGACGGCCCCTCCCCCTGGCGTTTCATGAGGGCGCGCCAATACGCGGGCTACTGCGAGTGGTCAGCAGAGCGTGCGTCCGAATGGAATGTCAAACCAAGAGACGTGGAATTCGCCCTATTTCAGTTGGGCCGAAGGGTGAAGACAAAGGAGTAACACAGCGAGGTCATTCGCGCACCGAGTTGCCTAGCCGCCGATTTGGCTCATGGTGCGGGTGGGGCGCACGAAGGTGACCTGGCCGATTTGGTGGCCGGCCCATTTGGTGCCGACGGCGGCGCGGATTTCGCGGGCGATGTCGTCGTCGCTGGCGCCGTTGCGCAGCAGTGCACGCATGTCGAATTCGCGTGTGGCGAAAAGACACGTGCGGAACTGACCCTCGGCGGTGAGACGCACGCGGTCGCAGTCGCCGCAGAACGGCTTGGTGACGCTGGGAATGACACCGACGGTTGCGCCCGGTGTGCCGAGTTCGCGGTCGAGATAGCGCCAGCGGTCGGCGGGGGCTGCGCCTCGCTGGGGAACTTGTTCGAGGGGGAACACTTCGGCGATGCGGGCGACGATTTCGTCTTGGCTGACGACCTTTGAATTGCTCCACCCCTGTTCGGCGTCGAGGGGCATGAATTCGATGAAGCGCATTTCGGCGCCGCTGTCGCGGCCAAAGCGGGCGAGGTCGACGATTTCGTCGTCGTTGGTGCCACGTTCAACAACGGCGTTGATCTTGACGGGGTTGAAGCCGGCTTTCTTTGCGGCTTCGATTCCGCTGAGAACGTTGTCAAGCTCGTCGCGGCGCGTCATTGCAAGGAACTTGTCACGCTGCAGGGTGTCGAGGCTGATGTTGATGCGCTTGATACCGGCTGCGAACAGTTCATCGGCGACGTTGCGCAGTGTCGAGCCGTTGGTGGTGATGGCGATGTCGGGCGCGTGGCCGTTCGCACGCTTGAGCTGCGCGAGCTTGTCGACGAGAACGGGTAAGTGTGCACGAACGGTGGGCTCTCCCCCGGTGAGGCGAATGCCGTCGACGTCGAAGCGTTCCACGCAGATGCGTGCGAAGCGCTGGATTTCCTCGAAGGTGAGAACGTCGGCGCGGTCGAGCCACTTCATTCCTTCTTCGGGCATGCAGTAGGTGCAGCGGAAGTTGCAGCGGTCGGTGACGGAAATACGCAGGTCGCGCACGGTGCGACCGAACGGGTCGATCAACGCCTCCGGTGCGGACATGTCAGAAGGATAGAAGCAGGGCCTGCACGGTGTCACCGGGCGCGACGGAGTTTCCGTCGGGAAGGATGACAAGCGCGTTGGCAAGTGCGGTGGCGGCCAACTGATGGCTGCCCTGGGCGTTCACGGGTGTTGCGGTGAGGGTTCCATTGTTGGCGGTGACGATGGCGCGGGCGAAGTGTTCCTTGCCGTCGGGCTTGCGGTTGAAGGTGGCTGCGGCCGTGACGTTGATGGCCGGGCGTTGCGGCTGGGTGTGGCCGGCCATTCTCCGCAGGGCGGGGCGGGCGAACAGTTCGAAGCTGACGAACGACGACACGGGGTTGCCGGGCAAGCCGAAGATGGGTGTGCCATTCAGTTTTCCGAAAGCGAAGGGCTTGGCGGGCTTGATGGCGATCTGCATCCACTGCATGTCGGCAATGCGGCCGAGCAAGGCCTTGACCACGTCGTAGTCGCCCATGCTGACGCCGCCACTGGTGACGATTGCGTCGCAGTGTTGCGAGGCGTGGCGCAGGACCTCTTCCAGTTCTGCTTCGTCGTCGCGCACGATGCCGTAATCGACAACGTCGCAGCCTGCCTCGGCGACGAGACGCACGAGCATCGTCTTGTTGCTTTCGCGAATTTGCCCGGGGCCGAGTTCGCTTCCGTCATCGACGAGTTCGTCGCCGGTGGACAACACCGCAACGACGGGCCGGCGAGTGACCTCGACGTGCTCGACGTTCATGCTGGCGAGCATTCCCATGACTGCGGCGTTCACTTCGTCGCCGGCGCGGAACACAATGTCGCCGTGCTTCACGTCGTCGCCGGCGGGGCGAATGGCCTGGTTCTCAACGACCTTGGCGGTCAGCTTCACGCGGTCGTCACCGATGCGCTGTGAGTCTTCGACCATCACGATTGCTTCGGCGCCGGCGGGCACCGGTGCGCCCGTCATGATGCGCACGGCGTTGCCGGGTGTGACGGCGGGTTCGGGTGCGCCGCCGGCTGCGATTGTTCCTGCGACTGCGAGTTCGGCAACGCCCGTTGCCATGTCGGCGAGGGTGACGGCATAACCGTCGACGGCGGAGTTGGCGAAAGGCGGCACGTTTTCGGGCGACACCACGTCGGCGGCGAGCACGCACTGATAGGCGTCGTCGCGGGGCACCGTGACGGTGTCGAGGGGCGCGACGGCATTTTCCACCGTGTTCTGGGCGTCGACGCGGGCGATCACGGCGCCAACGGTATAGGTGTGAAACGAACCCTGTGCGAGGATGAGCGCGTCATGATCTACCGCGCATTGCCAGCCGATGGTTTGGACGTGGCGTGGAGCACGCCCGCGGGCGAAACGACCGCCGAATTCCGTTGGGAAAACGAGGGCTGGACGATCAACTGCATGCTCG
>JBJTYJ010000071.1:0-2039 GCA_046082705.1 Actinomycetota bacterium
ATCAGTGACGTGCGGATCATCGACGGACGCGATCTTTTCTGGTGGGGCGTGCGCACGGCTGGTGCGCGACGACGGCTCGCAGGCCTGCTCGCTGGCCTACTGGGCTGAGGGCACGTGGGTTAACGGCATGTAGGTTCACGCCATGAACTACAGACCTCTCGGCCGTACCGGCATGCTTGTTTCGCCGCTCTGCCTCGGCAACATGATGTTCGGCCCTTGGGGCAACACCGACCACGACGACTGTGTGCGCATCATCGACCGTGCTCTCGATCACGGGATCAACTTCGTCGACACCGCCGACGTGTATTCGGCAGGGGAGAGTGAAGTCATTACGGGCAAGGCACTGAAGGGTGCCAAGCGCGATGGCGTGGTGCTGGCAACGAAGTGTCACTTCCCGCTCGAAGGTGGACCCTTCTCGACGAATCGCGTCCCGAACACGTGGGGCAACAGCAGGCGTTACATCATGAAGGCCTGCGATGACAGTCTTCGTCGTCTCGGAACCGACTGGATCGATCTCTACCAGTTGCACCGACCCGACCCGAACGTGCCGATCGAAGAGTCGCTGTCGGCACTGAACGATCTAGTGCACATGGGCAAGATCCGTGCGTTCGGCTGTTCCACGTTCCCGGCCGAGCATCTCGTCGAGGCGGCCTGGGTCGCCGACAAGAACAACCTCATTCCCTTCAGTACCGAACAACCGCCGTACAGCATCTTTGTGCGTTGGATCGAACGTGACCTGCTGCCCACCTGCCAGAAACTGAACATGGGCACCTTGGTGTGGAGTCCGTTGAACGGCGGTTGGCTATCGGGTGCCTACAGGAAGTCGGCCGGCCAGCGCAGTGAGGGCCGAGCGGCGCGCACGCCCGCGCGCTACGACCTCGCGGACCCGGCGAACCAGCAGAAGGTCGAATTGGTCGAGTCGCTCGTCGAGATCGCCGACTCCGTCGGGGTGACGCTTGCGCACCTGTCGCTTGCGTGGGTGCTGCACCATCCGGGCGTGACCTCCGCGATCATCGGCCCGCGAGTGATGGAACACCTCACGACCCTGCTCGCTGCCGAGGACATCTCGCTGTCGAGTGACGTGCTCGACAAGATCGATGCGCTCGTGGCACCGGGTCGCACGGTCACGCCCGACGAGGCCCGGTGGGAAACCCCTGCGCTATCGCGTCGCAACCGCCGCGCGTGAAGGTTTTTGGCGGGTTTTGACCGCTGGCGCGTTCTCGGTGAAACTTGCAGAATGCCGAGAGTCGGGGTTTCCACAGGAATAGAGATCGAATACGAGACGTTCGGTTTGCCGTCACGACCAACCGTGTTGTTGGTCTCGGGCTTCACCGCACAGATGCTCATGTGGCCCGCCGACTTTTGCCGGATCATCGCCGATGCCGGCTTCCACGTCGTTCGTTTCGACAACCGCGACTGCGGCCTGAGCACCAAACTCGACGGCAAGGCGGTCGACACCGATGGCGTGATCCGCGCGGCGTTGCTCGACGATCCCGTGCCCGCGGTGCCCTACAACCTGTCCGACATGGCGGCCGACGCGGTGGGTCTGCTCGACGCACTCGGTGTCGACGCCGCCCACGTCATCGGCGGGTCGATGGGCGGAATGATCGTGCAAATCATGGCAATCGAGCACCCGACACGCGTTGCCTCGCTGACGTCGATCATGTCGAATTCAGGCGAGCCCGAATTCGGCCAGCCGACACCGGAGGCAATGGAGGCCCTTGTCGCCCCGCCGCCGACGGATCGCGCCGCCTACATCGAGTCGTCGAAGAACTGGATGGTGTGGCAGTCGAAGAAGTACTCGACCATCGAACAGAACCAAGTTGATGCTGCGGCATCGTTCGACCGCTCGTTCTATCCCGACGGAGCGCCAAGGCAGTTGGCAGCCATCTACGCAAGCGGACGCCGCACTGAAGGCCTGCGCGGGGTCACCGCACCAGCGCTCGTCATTCACGGCACCGACGACACGTTGATCGCCCCGAGCGGTGGTCAGCGGGCAGCGGAGCTGATTCCCAACGCACGTCTCGACATGGTCACCG
>JBJTYJ010000072.1:0-2069 GCA_046082705.1 Actinomycetota bacterium
CACAGGTCGAGGAACCGCGGGTCGTTCGGATAGTGCGAGCAGCGCACGGCGTTCACGTTGTGTTGTTTCATGGCGACGAGGTCGGCGCGCATGTCGTCGACCGTCACTGCCTTGCCGCGCTCGGGGTGATGATCATGGCGATTGACGCCTTGGAACATCACCCGCCGACCGTTGACGAGGAAATCACCGCCCACTATTTCCACGCGCCGGAAGCCGACTCGTTGTGCGACCATCTCGCGCACCACGCCCGATGCATCGACCAGCGAAATCGTCACACCATAGAGGTGTGGCACCTCGGCCGACCACGCCTTCACCTTTGGCACCTCGCACTCGGCAACGGCAGCATGTCCGGCGAAGATATAAGGACGCACGTCGCTTGCGACCGCCGTCTCAAGTGTCTTTCGCACTTTTCCCGATGAGTCGGTGACAGCAAGACGAACCGACCAACCTGTGTGAACGGGAGAGCCGTCGTTGCATGCGACTGTTGTCGCCACGCGCAAGGTTCCCGTTGACTCACCTTCGAGTCCCGCGTCGATACGCACGTCGGCAATGTGAACGGCAGCCCGCGATTCCAACCAGACCTCGCGGTGTAAACCTGCCATCCACCACTGGTCCTGGTCTTCGACGTGGCTCTGCGCCGAGAACCTAAAGACGATGATTGCAATCGTGTTGTCGCCGTCGCACAGGAACCGCGTCACGTCGTACTCACTTGCCAGACGGCTGTCGGTACCGTAACCAACGAATCCGCCGTTCACGTAAACGGCGTGCACGCTCTCCGCCGCGCCGACGTGCAGAATCACGCCATGGTCCGGTGACAGAGATGGCGCGACGAAGGACCGTCGATACACGACCGTCGGAACTTCGTCGGGCAGCGTCGGCGGCAGGCCCTCCCACGGCATCGTCACGTTCGTGTAGTGAGGAGTGTCACCAAGGCCGAAGAGCGTCCAGTTCCCCGGTACCGGGATGCGGCGCCACTCCGCGTCGTCGACATCACCCACCGCGTCGGCGGGAACAAGGTCAGGGTGCGCCCAGCGCTGAACGGCCCACTGTCCATCGAGCGACACACGGCGCGACTCCGTCGAAGTGAACGGCACGCGCATCGGCAGTCGATTGATTGATACCACCTCGGGGTCGGCCCACGGACGCACGTCACCGATGGCGGGGATGGTCATGAGGAGATTATGGCAGTGCAACCACATCCGTACTGCTGGCTAGTTTGCGGGAATGGAAACGCGCAACACCCTTCGAGCAACGGCTTCGGCTCGTGCATTCTCTGCCAAGACGGTCGACGATGCTCTCGTCTACGACGTCCTCGATGATGCGCGATTCGCACCGAGTGGCGGAAACCGCCAACCGTGGCGTGTCGCGGTGGTGAAGAATCCGACCGTGCGTCGTGGTCTCGCCGACGCGATGAAGCCCGTGTGGAACGAATACGTCGCGCTTGCGCAGACCGGTCGAACGCCGTTCGCCATCGTCGACGGCGCGCCGACCCTCGCGGGCGAACCCGCAGACATCCCGTTTCCGCTGATCGACGACATCGAATCGGTTCCCGTGGTGCTTGCCATTGCAGCCGACCTTTCGCGCATCGCCACCATGGATGCCGATCTTCCACGTCCGACGATTTCCGGTGGCGGGTCGATCTACCCGTTCTGCTGGAGCATCTTGTTGGCGGCACGCGACCGCGACCTCGGCGGCGTGATGACAACCTTCGCGACACGTGCGGAACGCACGACCGGCCCCTTGCTTGGACTGCCCGAAGGCCACGCACTCGTCGCCACCATCTTCCTCGGTCACGTCGACAAGCATCTCTCCAAGCTGCGGCGCAACCCCGTCGAGTCATTCACGACATTGGACCGATTCGACGGAAAACCACTTTCGAGTGGCGCGCAATCATCTCGTCGTGTTGACTGATCAATCGTGATTGACCCGAAACTCAAGCGTGCTCTTGGCCAGGCGGCAAAGGGTGTCGAAATCGTCGCGGCCAGCCACAACCGCATTACCCGCGCCTACACGTCGCACTGGGTGACGCAGGTGTCGTTCGAGGAACCGATCATCATGGCCAGCGTGTC
>JBJTYJ010000073.1:0-13546 GCA_046082705.1 Actinomycetota bacterium
ACCCCGTGAAGTACGACCTGCTCTTCGAACGCTTTCTCAACCCCGATCGTGTGTCGATGCCCGACATCGACATGGACTTTGACTCGCGATACCGCGACGAAATGATCCGCTATGCGGCCGAAAAATACGGCCGTGACCACGTCGCGCAGATCATCACATTCGGCACGATCAAGGCTCGTAACGCGGTACGTGA
Organism: Actinomycetota bacterium; assembly: GCA_046082705.1. Taxonomy (GTDB): domain Bacteria; phylum Actinomycetota; class Acidimicrobiia; order Acidimicrobiales; family Ilumatobacteraceae; genus F1-20-MAGs119. The sequence goes on from JBJTYJ010000073.1 coordinate 194, forward strand.
CGCCGCACGTGTTCTCGGTTATCCCTACGGTCTCGGCGACAAAATCGCCAAGGCGATGCCGCCCCTCGTCATGGGTCGCGACACGCCGCTCAAATACTGCTTCGAAGAAGTACCCAAACACCGCGACGGCTACCGTGCTGCGGCTGACCTTCGTGCGATGGTCGATGCCGACCCCGACGTGAAGCGCATCGTCGAAGTGGCGATGGGTCTCGAGGGACTGAAGCGCTCGGACGGCATTCATGCCGCGGCCGTCGTCATCACACGCGATGCGCTCACCGAGTACTTGCCTATCCAGCGCAAGCCCGAACCCGGCCAAGACCCGGAAAGTTCGCCGGTCGTCACCCAGTACGAAATGCACGGCGTCGAGGCACTCGGTCTTTTGAAGATGGATTTCCTCGGCCTGCGCAACCTCGACGTCATCACCGACACGGTCGAGATGGTTCGCGGTTCGGTCGACCCGGCCTTCGATATCGACACAATTCCGCTCGATGATCCGGCGACGTTCGACCTGTTGTCGCGCGGCGAAACCATCGGTGTGTTCCAGCTCGAAAGTCCACCGATGCGTGCGTTGCTGCGGTCGCTTGCCCCCAGCAGTTTCGAACACGTCGCCGCAGCCGTTGCCCTGTACCGACCCGGTCCGATGGGTGCGAACATGCACAACGACTACGCCGACTACAAGAACTCGCGCAAAGAGCCGCAGTTCTTTCATCCCGACGCGCGTGACTTGTTGTCCGACACGTTCGGGCTGATGGTGTACCAGGAAAGCATGATGCGTGTGGCGCAGAAGTTCGCCGGTTACTCGCTGGCCGAAGCCGACAACCTGCGCAAAGCCTGCGGCAAGAAGATTCCCGAACTCATGGCGAAGGAACGTGACCGCTTCGAGTCGGGGTGTGAAGGTGCCGGCTACGGGTTGAACCTCGGTCGACAACTGTTCGATGTCATCGAGAAGTTCGCCGATTACGCGTTCAACAAGAGCCACGCATACGGCTACGGGCTCATCGCGTACGAAACCGCCTACCTGAAGGCGAACTTTCCCGTGCAGTACGCGGCCTGTCTCTTGTCGAGCGTCAAGGGCAACTTCGACAAGAGCGCGGTTTACCTTGCCGACGCGCGTAGCGGTGGAATCCGCGTGCACACTCCCGACATCAACCTTTCGCGATCCGATTTCGCGGCCCTGCCACCCGAACCCGATGGCAAAGCGCCGCGCGCTGTCACGTTCGGTCTTTCAGCCATCCGCAACGTGGGCGAGGGTCTCGTCGAACAGTTGCTTGCTGAACGCGACACGAACGGGCCTTATGCGTCGTTCCATGATTTCGCCGAACGCGTGCCCGAACAGGTGTTGAACAAGCGAACGATAGAGTCACTCATCAAGGCCGGCTGCTTCGACTCGCTCGGCCACTCACGACGCGGTCTTCTCATGGTCTTCGAGCAGATCATCGACACCACGGTCGACCGTCGACGCGAGCGCGACCGGGGCATCATGAGCCTCTTTGGTGACGAGATGGGTGGCGATGCCGGGTTCAGTGACCGCATCGAGATACCCACCCTCGAGTTCGTGAAAATCGACCAGCTGCGCAATGAGAAAGAAATGCTGGGTCTCTACATCTCCGACCATCCGCTGATGGGGGCCGAATACGCATTGCGTCGACGCACCGACAGCACCATCGCCGATGCGCGCGAGCGCGACGACGGAACGTTCCTGATGCTCGGTGGGGTCGTCACCAACTTCGCACGCAAGTACACGAAGCGCGGCGATCAGATGGCCGTGTTCGTGCTCGAGGATCTCGAGTCGAGCATCGAAGTCACCGTGTTTCCGAAAACGCTCACCGAATATGGCCACATTCTCGCCGACGACGTCATCGTCTCCTTGCGCGGTCGTGTCGATCGTCGTGACGACTCGCGCGTCGGCTTCATGGCGCAAAAACTCGAGGTCATCGAGAACCTCACGCTGACGGGTTCCCGCAGCGTGCGAATGAAACTCTCTGCATCGGCCGTCGACGAAGACATGATCGATCGGCTGAAGGCAATCCTCACCGAGTTCCCGGGCGATGCACCGGTCATCCTCGACATGGGACCCGGCAAGGTGCTGCAACTGGCTGACTCCTTCAGCGTCAACATCGACAAGGCAATCGGCGACCTCAGGGTGGCCTTCGGCGACGCCGTGATCGTGGGGTAAATCGCCCTTCCCGAGGCGCGGGTAGGGGGTCGGCGTTTTCGCTGGCAGAATATGGAGTCATGGCACTAGAGGTCGAGACCCGCGACTCGTCTGCGCTCACCGACGCCGATCTCGACGAGATGGCATCGATGGGGGGCAACTTCGACATCGGCCTGCTGTCGAAGGCAAAGGAAGACTGGGTGCTGAACACCACGGCGCGTGTCGACGGCAAGTTGCAGGGCTTCAGTTTCTCCACTCTCGAGCGCATCGGTGGTACCCCGTGCGTGCTACTCGGCCTGATGAGCGTGAGGCGCACCACGAAGCGCGACACAGTCTTGAAGGGTCTGATGACCGAGGCCTACCACCGCGCGCTCATGGCGTTTCCCGACGAAGATGTCGTGGTCGGCTCACGCTTCGCCTCGGCAGACGGTCTCGAGGCTTTCAAGTCGCTCACCGAGATGATCCCGCGACCCGGCCACCGTGCGGTGGGGGAAGAGCGGGCCTGGGGCCGCCGCCTGGCCAAGCGCTTCGGTGTCGATGCGAACTACGACGAGCAGTCGTTCATCGTGAAGGCTGCCGGGCAGTCCGGCTATCTCGACCACGAGTCGTCCAAGCCCGATAAGACGAACGCGGCCATCGCAGGGATGTTCTCCAAGGTGCCGGCCTCGAAGGGTGGTGTGCTCATCGTCCACGGCTGGACGATGACCGAGAGCCTCGCCAAGCTCGGCAAGCGCGCCTAGTCGGCTCCCGACACGACGCACGAGATCCCATGGAACTGCGCCGCGCCATCGAGACGCGCCGCATGACGCGTGACTTTTCCGATGCCGACGTTGCGGATGAGCTCGTCAGCGACCTCGTCGACCTCGCATCGCGTGCCCCGAGTGCGGGCAAGACGCAGGGATGGTCGCTGCTCGTTCTCCGCGACGAGGCGCGAGACCGGTTTTGGGACTTGTCGCTTGCCGCCGACAAACGTGCGAGTTTCGCATGGCCGGGTTTGTTGCGCGCACCGTTGATCGCGCTGTCGTTCGCCGATCCCGATGCGTATGTGGCGCGCTACTCGGAGCCGGACAAGGCGCACACGGGCCTCGGTGCCGGTGCCGACAAGTGGGGCGCTCCCTACTGGACGATCGATGCGTCGATGGCAACGATGTCCCTCTTGCTTGCCGCACACGACGTGGGTCTTGGCGCGCTGTTCTTTGCCGTGTTCAACGGAGCCGATGAAATTCGTCGGCAATTCGGCGTTCCTGAATCGCTGCAACTTCTCGGTGCCGTTGCCCTGGGTCATCCCGCTTCGGCGACGGGTGACGCGCGCCGCGGCGTGAGTGCACCGCGTCCACGCCGCCGAGCGAGCGACATCGTTCACGCGAACCGGTGGTGAACGTTTCGAGCCAGGTGTCTCTCAGCCGTTCGCATTGAGTTGTGCGATGAGGGTCGTCACATCGGCCGCCGGGGTCATGCACACCTGGCCGCGACACAGGTAGGCGTTGCCGGCGGTTCGCCCGTCCCACAATGCCGAACCGTCTCCGTCGCCCCAGGCAACGACGAGCGCCGGCCGCCACGTGCCGCGCACGACCGAAGCGAATTCGCCCAAGTCGCCGGGCACCACCAGTTCGCTCGTGCCGACGAGCCGCGTGTGCAGTGTGGCAAGAGCGTTGCCGGCCGCACTCGAAGCGCGCCGCATCACGGGGTCGAGCAACTGCAGTATCCGATCGGCGTGGTTGGCGAACCGGGCCTCTCCGGTGAGGCCCGCGAGGCGCAACAAGGCAACCGCAGCGAGCGAGTTTGCCGAGGGCGTGGCGTTGTCGAGAAGATCCTTCTGGCGCACGACCAGACGTTCGGCATCGTTCGCGGTGGTGAAGAGACCACCGAGTTCGGGGTCCCAGTGGTTGTCGAGAAGTTGGTCGGCGGCTTCGACCGCCAACTTCGTCCAGCGGCTTTGGCCCGATGCCTCGCCGAGTCGCGTGAAGGCATCGACGAGTGCGGCGAGGTCGGCCGCCAAAGCGGCGTGGCGAGCGCGTGGAACACCATCCTCGTGCCAACTGCGGTGCCAACGACCGTCGGGTCCGCGCAGTTCACGCACGAGAAACTCGCCGTTGCGCAGTGCGGCTGCAAGCCATTCGTCGTCGCCGAACAAGAGGGCGGCCTCGGCGAGGGCCGACAGCATGAGCCCGTTCCACTCGGTGAGCACCTTGTTGTCGAGAAGTGGTCTGGGTCGTGCCTTGCGGGCTTCGAACAGCACCGCCATCGTCGCCTCAACATCGGCCGGTGGCACGTAGTCGTTGCGCGAAGTGTGCCGGGTCAAGATGTTGCGCCCCTCGAAGTTTCCGCTTTCGGTGACGCCGAACCACTGCGTGATGATGTCGGCATTGTGTGAGGGCAGGATGTCGCGAAGCTCGCGGGGCGTCCAGGTGTAGAACCAGCCCTCGTGGTGGTGGCCGTCGAGGTCGGCCGAGTCGGCGTCCTCGGCCGAATAGAAGCCGCCATCGGGGTGGGTGAGGTCGCGCAAGACGTAGCCGATCGTTGCGCGCACGATGCGCTCGAAGCGTGGCTCGCCGGTGGTGACGGCGGCGTGGGCGTAGACGCGAAGCAGCAGGGCCTGGTCGTAGAGCATCTTCTCGAAATGGGGAACCAGCCATTCGCGATCAACGGAATAGCGCGCGAACCCACCTCCCAAGTGGTCGTACATCCCGCCTGCCGCCATCGCGTCGAGCGTGTTGACCGCTATGTCGCGTGCCGAAGTATTGCCGCTGACGGCCCAACTGCGCAGTAGCAAGTCGACGTTCATCGTCGAGGGGAACTTGGGCGCCGCTCCGAAGCCACCCCACTCACGGTCGAAATTCGCCGCGAGGCTGCTCACCGCCTGATCCAGCAGGTCGGCACCCGGGACGGCTGACGCCGGCGCACTGATCTCGCTGCGCGACAACGCGTCCATCAGGGCGTTCACGTTCGTGTCGACGTCGTCGCGGCGGTTCTCCCACACGTCGGTGATCGCGGACATCAATTGCAGGAACGAAGGCTTGGGAAAGTAGGTGCCGCCGTAGAACGGCTTGCCCTCCGGTGTCATGAAGACCGTCATCGGCCAGCCGCCACGGCCCGTGAGCGCCTGTACGGCCTCCATGTAGACCGCGTCGACATCGGGACGTTCCTCGCGGTCGACTTTTACGTTGACGAAGCGACGGTTCATCTCGTCGGCAACCGCGTCGTCCTCGAAGCATTCGTGGGCCATGACGTGGCACCAGTGACATGCCGAATAACCGACGGACAGCAGTATCGGCACGCCGCGCTCGCGCGCCGCCCTGAAGGCCTCTTCTCCCCACGCGTACCAGTCGACGGGGTTGTCGCGGTGTTGCCGTAGGTACGGCGAGACTTCGTTGGCGAGGCGGTTCATCCGAGGATCACGCGCCGGTCGCGTGGTAGCCGCCGTCGACGTGGATCATCTCGCCCGTGGTCGACGGGAAGAAATCCGACATCAGCGCGACGCAGGTCTTGGCGACGGGTCCGCCGTCGTTCACGTCCCACCCGAGGGGTGAGCGTGCATCCCAGACGTCTTCGAACTTGGCGAACCCGGGGATCGACTTCGCGGCCATCGTGCGAATTGGTCCCGCGGCGACGAGGTTGCAGCGGATGCCCTTCGGGCCGAGCTCGCGGGCCAGATAGCGGTTTGTCGACTCGAATGCCGACTTCGCGACACCCATCCAGTTGTAGGCCGGCCAGGCAACCGTGTTGTCGAAGTCGAGTCCGACGATCGTTCCGCCGTTCGGCATCAGCGGCACGAACGCATCCGCGAGGGTTTTCAGCGAATAGGCAGAGATGTGGATGGCAACCGAAACGTCGTCCCATGTCGCCGCCATGAGGTCATCGCCAAGGCACGCAGCCGGTGCGAACCCGATCGCGTGGAGGACGCCATCGACCGTTCCGAAATGCTGCTGCACGTCGTTGCGGACCGACTCAACGTGCTCGGTGTTGGTGACATCGAATTCGAACACGGGCGCGGCCTGCGGAAGTTTTCGTGCGGTGCGCTGCGTCAACGAGAGACCGCGGCCCGCCCCCGTGAGGACCACGCTCGCACCCTCTTCCTGGGCGAGTTTGGCAACCCCGAACGCCAGTGATGCGTCGGTGAGAACGCCCGTGATCACGATGTGCTTGCCCTCGAGTATGCCCATGCGTCCGACGGTAGTGCAGAGGCGCCGTGTGTGTCGGGGTGCGCGTACCGGGGCGCGTCTGTGCAATGCTCGGATCATGAGTGGGGGATTGACGACGATCGGTGTGCTCGGTGGAACCGGTCCCGCGGGGACGGCCGTGGCGGCTCGGCTCGCATCGGTCGGCTACCCCGTGATCATCGGCTCGCGATCCGCTGATCGCGCCGAAGACAAGGCCCGCGAGATCCGCGAGGCTTGGCCCTCGTTGTCCCTCGACCTGCGTGGCGGGTCGAACTACGACGCCGCGGCATGCGAGGTCATCGTGCTGGCCACGCCGTGGGACTCGGCGGCGACGACTGCGAAGGAACACGAGGCCGACCTGGCGGGCAAGGTGGTCGTCAGCATGGCCAACGCCCTTGTCCGGGTGGGAAGTGAGTTTCAGCCACTCGTGCCGCCGCGCGGCAGCGTGGCCGCACACGTGCAGGTGGCCGTTCCACGCTGTCGGGTCGTCGCGGCTCTGCATCACCTACCGGCGAAGGAACTCGGCCACCTCGGGGACCCCATCGACAGCGACGTTCTCATCTGTTCCGACGACAAGGCGGCGCTCGTCACCGTCAGTGAGATCGTCGAAAAGATACCCGGGTGTCGGCCCCTCGATGCAGGAGAACTCTCGAATGCAACGGCGATCGAGGCGTTTACGGCCGTATTGCTGCAGTTGAACGTGCGCTACAAGACACGGGTCGCTCCCCGGTTGAACGGAATCAAGGGAGACCCACGCAAGTGATGCGCCTGTACGACACGGCCCGCCAGGCGGTCGTGCCCTTCGAACCCGGCCCTACCGTTCTCATGTACACGTGCGGCATCACGCCGTATGACGCCACACATCTCGGTCATGCCGCAACGTTTCTCGCCTACGACGTGCTGCAACGTCGGCTCATCGACCTCGGCCACGAGGTGAAGTGCGTCCGCAACGTGACCGATGTTGACGACCCGCTTTTCGCCAAGGCCCGCGAACTCGGAGTGCACTACCTCGACCTCGCGGCGGGGGAGGAAGCGCGTTTCGAGGCTGACATGGCCGCGCTCGACACGCTGCCGATGCACAGCACGCCCCGCGCATCGTCGGCGATCGCCGACATCCGCGGCTTCATCGGCATGGTTCTCGACCGGGGCTTCGCGTACCAGGCGGGTGGCAACGTGTACTTCGATGTCGCGAAGTTCCCCGCCTTCGGCTCGGTGTCGCACTACTCGCACGACCAAATGGTCGCCTTCGCCCGCGAGCGCGGCGGCAACGTCGACGACCCGAACAAGCGCCACCCACTCGACTTCGTCCTCTGGCAGACAAGTACGGGTGACGAACCCTCGTGGGACACGATGTGGGGTCCCGGCCGTCCAGGCTGGCACATCGAATGTTCGGCCTTGGCACTACGCGAACTTGGCTCGACGATCGACCTCCACGGTGGGGGATCGGACCTCATCTTCCCGCACCACGAGTGCGAACGGGCCCAGTCGGAGGCTGCGACCGGCCAGCCCTTCGTGCGCCACTGGATGCACGTCGCGATGGTCTTCATGGACGGCCACAAGATGTCGAAGAGCCGGGGCAATCTCGTCTTCGTCGATGCCCTGCGCGGCCAGTGGGACCCGCGTGTGATCCGTCTCGGCATCGTTGCCCACCATTACCGCGCCGAGTGGGAGTGGAACGAGGGGATCATGCCCGCTGCCGCCGCCCGCCTTGCGGAATGGCAGGCGTCCTCGAAAGGCGCCGGGGTGGACGCCGGTGTTCTCGAAGCCGTGCGGGCCTGTCTCGACGACGACCTTGCCACCCCTGCCGCCCTCGATGCCATCGACCAAGCGGCCCGCGCCGGACGCGATGTGACGGCCGCCGCAGCACTGCTCGGAGTGCGACTGAATTAGTGCGAAAGCCAAGGGCGTTTTCTGCGAAAACGTTCACACTGCGTTGACAAGAAATCCCTGTCGCTTTTGACCGAAGCGACCTACCCTGACGCGCACATGGAGGTTTCGGGCGACACCACAGCGGCATACCGCGGAGCCGGTGCATTGCAGCGTCGCGTGCGTCGTGTCGCTCGTCCTGCCATCAAGTCGCTGTGGCGTTTTGATCTCGAAGGATTGGATCGTTTGCCGACGTCGGGTCCCGCAATTCTTTGCCCGAACCACGTGAGTTTTCTCGACAGTGCATTCCTGATGATGCTCGTACCACGCGAGATCAGTTTCGTCGGCAAGGCCGAGTACCTCGATTCGTGGAAAACGCGGAAGTTCTTTCCTGCAATGGGGATGATTCCCATCGACCGTTCCGGCGGTGACAAAAGTGCCGCAGCGCTCGAGGCCGCCGAGGCCGTCTTGCGTCGCGGTGAGTTGTTTGGCATCTTCCCCGAGGGAACGCGCAGCCGCGACGGAATGCTCTACAAGGGCCGCACCGGTGCTGCTCGTCTTGCGTTGGCGGTCGGATGTCCGATCTTTCCCGTCGGCATCACCGGTACGCGCGAAATTCAACCGCCCGACGCGGTCGTGCCGAAGGTGAACTTCCCGCGTTTCAACATGCGCTGCGCGATTCGCATCGGCCAGCCCATCGACGTGTCGCGTTATGCCGACCGCGAGGCCGACCACTTGGTTCTGCGTGAAATCACCGATGAACTGATGTTCGAGATCCGCGAGTTGACGGGCCAGGAATACCGCAACACGTACGCATCCAAGGGCGGCACCGTGATTGCCAGCGAAAACCGCGAAAGCCCGGTGGCGGTCTCGCCGTAGACTTCCACCGCTATGTCGACGCTCACGGTCAAACTTCCCGACGGTTCCGCACGCGAGTTGGCGTCGGGCTCGACCGCGGCCGATCTTGCCGCGTCGATCGGCTCACGGCTCGCAAAGGCGGCCCTCGCTGCGGTCGTCGACGGATCCGAAGCAGACCTGAACGCGCCGCTGCCCGAAGGCGCAACGGTCGCCATCATCACCGCCGACAGCGACATGGGTCGTCACGTTTTGCGGCACTCCACCGCCCATGTCCTCGCGCAGGCCGTCACACTGTTGTTCCCGGGCGCGAAATTCTCGATCGGTCCCGCGATCGAGGACGGCTTCTATTACGACTTCGACCTGCCGGGCGGACGCACGTTCTCCGAAACCGATCTCGCCGCGATCAGCGACAAGATGCGCGAGATCGTCAACGCCGACCAGCCCTTCGTGCGCTCCGAAGTCGGTGTCGACGAAGCCCTGCGTCTCTTCGCCAATCAACCCTACAAATGCGAAATCATCGAGCGGGTCACATCGGGAGGAGCCGATGGTGCCGATGCCGGCGAAGTGGGTGGCGGCGAAACCATCAGCGTGTACCGCAACACCGAATCATTCATCGACTTGTGTCGCGGGCCGCACGTGCCGTCCACGGGCAAACTCGGACATTTTGCACTCATGAAAGTGGCGGGTGCGCACTGGCGCTCATCGGAGAAGGGCCCGATGCTGCAGCGCATCTACGGCACCGCGTGGGAATCGAAGGCCGCACTCGATGAACATCTGCACCGTCTCGCCGAAGCAGAAAAGCGTGACCATCGTCGTCTTGCCGTTGAGCAGGACCTGTTGTCGTTTCCTTCCGAGCTCGGCGGCGGTCTTGCCGTGTGGCACCCGAAGGGGGCCATCGTGCGCAAGTTGATGGAGGACTACAGCCGCGAGCGTCACCAGAACGGCGGCTACCAGTTCGTCTTCACACCGCATCTCGCGAACGCGAACCTCTTCCAGACATCGGGTCACCTCGACTTCTACCGCGACGGCATGTACCCGCCGATGGAGATGGACAACGGCGTCTACTACCCGAAGCCGATGAACTGCCCGATGCACTGCCTGATCTTCGCGGGTCGCGGTCGCAGTTACCGCGAACTGCCAATGCGCCTGTTCGAATTGGGCACCGTTTACCGCTACGAGCGTGCGGGCACCCTGCACGGCCTCATGCGTATCCGCGGGTTCACACAGGACGACAGCCACATCTATTGCACCGAGGATCAACTGCAGGACGAAATTGCATCACTGCTCGATTTCGTGATGAGTGTTCTGCGCCGTTTCGGTTTCAAGGACTTCACCGCGAACCTCAGCACGAAGGACCCGGCGAAGTATGTCGGCGACGATGCCATCTGGGACAAGGCCACCGATGCCCTGCGCGCCGCACTCGAGAAGTACGGACTCGAATACAAGATCAAGGAAGGCGATGCCGCCTTCTACGGCCCGAAGATCGACATCGACGTGCGCGACGCCATTGGCCGCAAGTGGCAGCTGTCCACGATCCAGTGCGACTTCAACCTGCCGCAACGCTTCGACCTCGAATACGTCGGCGCCGACTCCCAGCGTCACCGACCGATCATGCTGCACCGTGCCCTCTTCGGTTCGGTCGAGCGCTTCTTCGGCGTGTTGCTCGAGCACTACGCCGGAGCGTTGCCTACATGGCTCGCACCAGTGCAGGTTCGTTTGCTGCCGGTTGCCTCGGCACACGAGGAATACGCAGCGAGCGTCGTCGCGCGGCTGCAGCGCGAGGGATTCCGTGTCGATGTGATCCACGCCGACGACCAACTTGGCAAGCGCATTCGTAACGCGAAGATGGAGAAGATTCCGTACGTACTCGTGGTTGGCGACGACGATGTCGCCAACTCGACGGTTGGTGTGAACCCGCGCGGCGGCGAAGTCGAGCGCGACGTTCGCGTCGACGATTTCGTGGCGAGGGTCACCGCCGACGTCAACGCGGACGATGCCGATGCTTGATCACCTCTGGAACGGATGGCGCGCCGCCTACGTACAGAAGTGGGGAGAGACCGCCGGCGATCCACTGCCCGTCAACGGCGGTTCGGTTTTCACGCGAATCCTCAACAGCGGACTCTCCGACGACGAGTCGCACATCCTCCGTCGCGGCGAGACGTGCTTCGCACTTTTGAACGCGTACCCGTACGCCTCCGGCCACATGCTCGTGTTGCCGTACCGCGAAGTGCCCAATCTCGAGGATCTCTCGACTGCCGAGTCCGCCGAACTGTGGTCGCTTGTCACACAGGGGGTGCAGGCGTTGAAGGCCGCGTACGCCCCGCAGGGGGTGAACGTGGGCATCAATCTCGGGCCACCGGCCGGCGGCAGCATTTCGGAGCATCTGCACGTGCACGTTGTGCCGCGCTGGGTCGGTGATGCGAACTTCATGACCGCCATCGCCAACACGCGCACACTGCCGGAATCGCTTGTCGATTCGGCGGCAAAACTGCGCGACGCCTGGCGTCGCCTCTAGGGTGGGGACGTGGCCACCCCCGATCACGGCGACGACATTCGCGACGCGCTTCCCGACGACTTGAACATCACCGCCTTCAGCGGTGCCTACGAGTTCCCCGACAACAGCCGTCGTCGCATCCCGGGTGTCATGTACCTCGCGCTCGCCGCGTTGTGCGTGCTCGTACGCGTAGTGGGCGGAACCGACTCACCGATCATCAACGGCGGATGGATCGTTGCTGCGGTCCTGCTTGCCGCCGTCGGTCTGTTCAGCATCACGTCGGGTTGGCGGATGGTCGTCGACGAAAAGCAGGCATTGGTCGTTGCGACTCGCGCCGTTGGTTTTGCGGTCGGTCATGCGTCGGCTCAACAGGTCTGGCACGGAATTCGTAGTCGGCCCACCTGGCGCGTCTTTTGTTACAGCGCCGAAGAACCGCCGCTGCGACGTGGTCTGGTGCTCGTCGATGCCGTCAACGGCGCGGTGCTGGAGAAACTCACCGAAGCGAACCCCGATGGGGCAAAACCCGCCGATTGAGCCTCGGCGGATTACCCTTCAACCATGTTCGACGGAAACTGGAAGTCCCAGGTCGAGCGCGCCGTGCGTCCGATGGGCGAGTCGTTGCGCCGGGCGGGCGTGACGCCGGACGTCCTCACCATCGTCGGTCTCCTTCTCGCAGTTGCCGCCGCGGTCGCCGTCGGCATGGGTGCCTTGCGCGCGGGCCTGTTGCTCGTCATCCTCGCAGCCCTTCCCGATCTGCTCGATGGCGCAGTTGCCAAGGCCGGCAACCTGGCCAGCCAGCGCGGGGCCTTCTTCGACTCGGTCATCGACCGTGTCACCGACGGATTTCTCCTCGGTGGCATCGCCTGGTTCCTCGTGTCCCGCGACGGCGGCCACATCGCGATCCTGCCGATGGCGGTGATGGGTGTCTCGTCCACCATCAGTTACGAACGCGCGAAGGCCGAGTCGCTGGGTCTGCAGGCCAAGGGCGGCCTGATGGAACGCGCCGAGCGGATCATTCTCCTGTGCATCGGTCTGTTGTTCGATTCGGCGCTCGTACCGATTCTTTGGGTGATGCTCGTCCTCACGTCGATCACGGCGGTCCAGCGCTTTTTCAAGGTGTGGAACCAGGCCGCCGTCGCGCCGATCGCCGAGGTGCGCATCGAGCAGCGTCAACTCCGCAGGGCCTCGCGCAAGGCAGCCCGCCTGCAGCGTCGTGCGTCGGCGCGTCGCCGCGCGCGCTGATCTCTCACCACAATGGCCACACTCCGTGAGTCCGCAACCGACACGTTCACCGTCGGCGCCTACAAGCTGGCGAGCCTCTTCGCGCAGTTGACGCCCGGTCCACTTGCGTATGCGAGCGCGCGACTCATCGGTTACACCGCATCGGCGTCGCTGCAATCACGTCGCAGCATCATTGAACGCCACATCCACCGCGTGCGGCCCGACCTCGAGAAGCGCCAACTGCGCGCGGCGGTGCAGGACTCATTCGACAGCTATGCGCGCTACTACGTGGAGAGTTTTCGCCTCCCGAATCTGCCACGCGAGGTCGTCGACAATTCGTTCACGCTCGACGGGTTCGAACGTGTGATCGAAGGCCTCGGTAGGGGCAAGGGAGTGATCCTTGCGCTTCCGCATCTCGGTGGCTGGGAGTGGGCGGGACGTTGGCTTGCCGACCAGAAATACAAGGCGACCGTGGTCGTCGAACCGTTGCAGCCCCCCGAATTGTTCGAGTGGTTCACGAATCTGCGCACGAACCTCGGCATGAACGTCGTGCCACTCGGCGAAGGCGTTGCCGCCGACATTCTTTCGGCGCTGCGCGA
>JBJTYJ010000074.1:0-5243 GCA_046082705.1 Actinomycetota bacterium
GTGGCTGCGCACGGGTGACGTCGCAACCATGGATGCACACGATCGGGTGCGTCTCGTCGACCGTACAACGGACCTCATCAAGAGTGGCGGCGAGTGGATTTCGTCGGTCGAAGTCGAAAACGAGTTGATGGCGCATCCGAAGATCAAGGAAGCCGCCGTCATTGGCGTGCCGCACCCCAAGTGGGCGGAACGGCCGCTGGCATGCATCGTGCCGAAGGACGGGGAAATGATTTCGAAGGACGAAGTCATCGACTTCCTCGTTCCGCGTCTCGCCAAGTGGCAGTTGCCCGACGACGTGGTGTTCATCGAAGAAGTTCCGAAAACGAGCGTCGGGAAGTTCTCGAAGAAGACCCTGCGCGACCGTTTCGCGGACTACGTCCTTCCGACGGCGTAATCAGCGTCGGTTCGTCCGCGCGAGAAATGCGCGGGTGCGCTCTTCGCGTGGTGCATCGAGCACCTGTTCGGGTGTGCCCGATTCATGGATGGTTCCTTCGTGGAGGAAGCACACCGTGTCGGCGATGCTGTGGGCGAACGACATTTCGTGTGTCGCCATCAGCATGGTCATGCCCGAGGTGCGCAGCTCGACGATGAGGTCGAGCACCTCGCCCACCAATTGCGGGTCGAGGGCGGCCGTCACTTCGTCGAGCAACAACACACTCGGTTTCAGCGCCACCGCGCGGATGATGGCGACGCGTTGTTGTTGGCCTCCGGAAAGTTGCTCGGGGTAGGCGCGGGCCTTGTCGGCGAGGCCGAAACGTGTGAGCAGGTCGATTGCGGTGGATTCGGCGGCACTCTTTTCGGCGCCCGCCGCATGGGTGAGCGCAAGGGTGATGTTGCGCATCACATTCATGTGGGGGAAAAGGTTGTAGCTCTGGAAAACCAAACCGACGTCGCGGCGGGCAACGTTCGCGTCGAATCCCGGCGCAGAGATGTCGGTTCCGTCGAGAACGATCTCGCCGTCGTCGATTGGCTCCAACAGGTTGATGCAGCGCAGCAGCGTGCTCTTGCCGGAGCCCGATGCACCGATGAAGGCCACGACGTTGCCGCGTGGAACGTCGAGGGATACGCCGCGCAGCACTTCATTCGCACCAAAGGACTTGTGGACGCCGCGAATAGAGAGATGTGCGTTCATGCGGCCACCCGAGTGGCGCCGGTGCGCCTGCGTTCGCGGGCCAGCAGCCAGTCGGCCGTACGTGTGAGGGGAACCGTGATGCAAAGGAAGATCACCGCGGCGACCACGTACGGGGTGAAGTTGGCGAACTTCGACTTGTCGATACCCGCCTGGCGAAGGATCTCGATCGGCCCGATCAGCGAGACCAATGCGACGTCTTTTTGCAGGCTGACGAGGTCGTTCATGAGCGGTGGAATGACACGTCGCACCGCTTGGGGTATCACGACGAGCCGCAGTGTCTGGCCGTGGGTGAGGCCGAGCGACCGAGCAGCAGCGCGCTGGCTTTCGTGCACGCCTTCGATGCCCGAGCGGAACACTTCGGAGACGTAACTCGAGTAGGTGAGGCACAGCGCGACGGTGCCCCACAACAGCGGGCTGTTCCACGGTCGTTCGAGACCGAGACCGGGAACGCCGAAGCCGATGAGGTAGATCCACAACAGCACCGGGACGCCGCGCATCAGATCGACGTAAATCACGCAGAGCGCGCGAATGGGGAAGAGAGCGGGGTTGCGGCTGACGCGCGCAAGGGCGACGAGCATGCCGAACCCGAGGATAATCGGCACCGACCAAGCGAAGATTTTCAGGTCGAGAACGAATGCGTCGAGCAACCGGGGAAACGAGTCGGCGAACTGTTCGCCGCTGCAGAACGACTGCTTGACGCGGTCCCAGCGCGGCATGCGGGGGACGAGGACGACGACGAGGGCAACGAACGCGATCGTGCTCGTCGTCGCAATGGTGATTGATCGCCGGCGCCGCTGCTCTTCGAAGGCCCGCCGCGCGGATGCGCGCGACGGGCCGTTCGAAGAGGCGGAGTTCATTGGGCGACGGTACCGCTATTCGGTGGCGATGACCGGTGCGCCCGTCTTGTCGGACAGCCACTGCTTTTCGATGGCGGCGAGTTCGTCACCATCCTTCAGAGCGGCAAGCGCGGTGTTCACGCACTCGACGAGCGGGTTGTCGAGGTCGAACACGAGGCCGAATTCATCGGCACCCGAGCCGGCGTTCGCTGGGAACTGGCCGATGACCTTGGTGCCCTCGATCTCGACGGCGCTGACGTAGAAGGCGGTCGGAAGGTCGAGCACGATGGCATCCACCTGCTTGGCCTCGAGCGCTGCCTTCGCGCCGGCATTGTCGTCATAGGCGAACGGCTCGGACGACGGAGCGATGACTTCGGTGATGAAGTCGAGGCTGGTCGTACCGGCCTGTGCGCCGAACTTCAGGTCCTTCAGATCGGCAATCGACGTGGCGTTGGCTGCGGCGGAGTCGGCGAAGCCCACGATGGCCTGGTTGCTCGTGTAGTACGGATCGCTGAACGACACGGTCTTCTTGCGCTCGTCGGTGATCGAGTACTGCTGCAGGTTGAAGTCGAAGTTCTTCGCGCCGGGCTGGATGGCCTCGTCGAACGACGTGCGAACCCACGCCACCGTGTCCTTCGAGAAGCCGAGCTCTTCGGCGACCGCGTAGGCGACGGCGGCCTCGAATCCTTCGCCGCTTTCCGGGGCATCGTTCTCGACCCACGGTGAGTAGGCGGGGTTGCCCGTGCCGATGGTCAACTTGCCCTCTTCGAGGGTCTTGCCGGCGGTGCATTCGTTGCCGGTGCCACCCGCGGCTGCTTCGGCAGCGGTGGTGTCGGCCGTGGATGAATCGCCGTCGTCGCCGCACGCGGCGAGGAGCAGGCCTGCCGTTAGGGCAAGGACGACAAGGGGCTTGGTCTTGCGCATTTTTGGGTGTCTCTTTCTGGTCTGGGATGCGAAAAAGTTCATTCAAAGTGTGACAGATGTCTTGACCGTGAGACAAAGCCGTGCGTAACGTCTCACCCATGGGGCAGGGGGCCATCCGCGAGTTGACTCGTGACGAGATGCGAGTGCTTGATGCAACGCGTGCCTGCATCGACGACCTCGGCCTGATCAAGGTCACAATCGACGACATCGTCACCCGCTCGGGACTGTCCCGGGCGACGATCTATCGCCTGTTTCCCGGCGGCCGCGAAGTGCTGTTCGAGGCAATGCGCGTGCGCGAACTCGAAGTGTTCTTCGAAAAGTTGCGCGGTGAGGCCGAGGGGGCAACCGATCTCGGTGATCTACTCGCGCGGTGCATCGTCGTGGCGAGCCGCGAATTGGCCGACGATGACCAACTTGCGATGTTGCTCGCCGCCGAGCGTGGCGAGGTGCTCGGCCAACTCACCGTCGATGGTCTACCGCGCGTTGTGCTGATGGCGTCGCAGGTTCTCACACCCCTCGCCGAGCAGTACGTATCGCACGACGCAGCCACGCAGATCGTCGAGGTGCTTGCTCGTCTAGTCATCTCGTACTTTCTCGCCCCGAGCACGCAGGTCGACTTCACCGACTACGCAAGCGTGCGCCAATTTCTCGACTCGTTCAATTTCCTCACACATCCATCCGTACACGTCAACGACTGACACAAATCAGCAACTGAAAGGCAGACCGCAATGTCGATCACCGAAAGAGACAATCAGGACATCATCGGTCGCGACGGCCTCGACGACATCGAAGCGATCCTCAGCATCACCAACACCGACGTCGACGAGGTGCTGCACGCGGTGCGCGACGACTCAGATGCTCTCTTCACGTGGGACTATTCGCTGGCGCGGCCGAACCTGCGTCGCCTCTACGAAAAGGCCAAAGTGGGGCAGTGGAACGGCACCACCGACCTGCCGTGGGAGACGCAGGTCGACATCGAGGCGACCATTGCGGCCGATCAGGCGGCAATCGGGGCCGGTATCGACCCTGCACAGTACGCGAATACGCCGCTCGCGAAGTGGGGCGACAAGGAGTGGATTGAGTTCGGCATCGAGGGTCGCCGCTGGAGCCTGTCGCAGTTCCTTCACGGTGAGCAGGGTGCGTTGCTGTGCACGGCGAAGATCACCGAGACCGTCCCGTGGTACGACGCGAAGTTGTATGCAAGCACGCAGGTCGTCGACGAGGCGCGCCACGTCGAGGTGTTTGCTCGCTATCTCGACGAGAAGCTGGGCGGTGGCTACCAGGTGAACGCACACTTGCGGATGCTGCTCGACGACATCATCCAGGACAGCCGTTGGGACATGACCTACCTCGGCATGCAGGTGATGGTCGAAGGACTTGCACTCGCGGCGTTCGGCTTCATGCACCAGTTGACCGGCGAGCCATTGCTCAAGCAGTTGCTTCGCTACGTCATGAGCGACGAGGCCCGTCACGTGGCATTCGGTGTGCTGTCGCTCCAAGAGGCATACGCCGAAATGACCGATGCGGAAATGAAGGAACGCCAGGAGTTTGCCTACGAGGCAAGTGTGCGCATGCGCGACCGGTTCCTGCAGCAGGAAGTGTGGGAGCGCATGGGCGTGAAGCCCAAGGAAATTGTTCCGCTCGTCCTGCAGGATCCCACACGCACGATGTTCCAGCAGATGCTCTTCGCGAAGATCGTTCCGAACTGCAAGAAGTTGGGCCTGCTCGACCGCAACGACGGTTGGCTGCGCCACCGCTACGAAGAGATGGGCGTCATCCAGTTCGAGGACTGGGAGAACACCGGCGACGAGTACCTGCAGTTCGAGTTGGGTAAGGACGCTCCGCCGCCCGTGCCGAGCTGACTTTTCAGTTCCCGAGCCAATTTTCGGTTCCCGAGGCAAGGGGTCGACTCACTACGCTGTTACGCCTATGGCGCATCAATCCGAACCCGCTTTCCGGGCGTTCCATGCCCTGCGCATCAAGGGCTTTGCGAAGGTCGACATGGTGGCCGACATTGCCGATGTTTCCGAGGCCGAAGCAGAGGCGCACCTGAAGGCCCTGCTCGAGAGCGAGCACGCGATGTTCCGCGAGGCCCGTGCCCTGTGGCAGATCACCCCGGCCGGCAAGGAGGCGCACCGCGAGGCGCTCGCTGCCGACTCGCCCGCCTCGGTCACGGCGGATCTTCACGACTCGTACGAGACCTTTCTTGGCATCAACACGGCGTTCAAGGAACTGTGCGGCGATTGGCAGTTGCGTGACGGCCAGCCGAACGACCACTCGGATGCGACGTACGACAAGGCAATCATCGAACGGCTCGTCGCGATGAAAGACGAGTCGGTGCCGGTCGTGTC
>JBJTYJ010000075.1:0-3119 GCA_046082705.1 Actinomycetota bacterium
CGGCGGCGATGGGCGTACGGCGGTCTGCGTGCCGGAGCGGCAGAAGGTCGCGATCGAATGCGTCGACGATGTTGACACCCGACTCTTGACACACGAGGAGAGCACCCGCGTAGTCCCACACGCCGTGCTCATCGCAGTCGAGATAGCCGTCGAGGGAGCCGTCAGCGACGAGGCAGAGGTCGAGCGCGGCGGCACCGTTGGCGCGGAACTGCCACCAGCCGGGGTTCGGTGGCGGTGGACCCGAGACTCCGATGACGGAGTTTTCGAATGCGCGTGGCTCGCCGCGACGGATTGCTTCGCCGTTCTTCCACGCGCCGCGTCCGCGAACTGCGGCGTATTCGGTGTGGGGCTGTGCAAGCTGCGCGACGACGGCGACGCGAGGTCCATCGGCATCGACGCAACACAGCGACACCGCGTGCCATGCGATGCCCCGGCTGGCATTGGTACTGCCGTCGACGGGGTCGACGATGACGACGAGTTGGTCGGCGAGGCCCGCAATGTCAGTGGTGTCGAACCCGGTTGCGCCGGACTCCTCGCTGAGAATGCCCCAACCGAATTCACGGAGCGCGGCGACGACTGCATCGTTCACCATCACGTCGGCTGCGTACTGGCCACGCTGCACGCCGGTGAGACTCCAGTCCCGTGCCGCGGAGATCGTGAGTTGGGCAATGTTTGCGACGTTGCGCAATGCGTACAAAATTGCCTCGTCGGACGAATCGCGGGTGATCGAAGCGGCAATGGACACAACAGAAAGGTAGTGTCACGGCGTGGCAGTGATCGACGTCGCGGGCTTCGTTTCCGATCTGAAGAGCCACGCGGTCGACCACGGCTTCCACGTTCACGATGAACGCCACTTCGTCGAGACCTATTCGCTGCGCCAGTCGTGGGAAGTCGACCTGCACCCCGAAGAGGCCTGTAACGGGCCCATCGACCTGCACCTGTCGCTCGAGGTCGACCCCCGCGTGCTTCTGGGTTTCGAGGATGCCGTCGTCAAGATGGACGACCCCGACGAGGAACCCCCGACGGGTTTCGAGTTCCACCTTCTCTTTACGTGGACCCTGCCGCCACTGCCCCAGCCGCACGACCTTTTGATTCTTGCGACGGAACTTGCCGGCATCGGCGGCCTCGACCTGCCGGTCGAGGTCTCCGCCATCGACTCGTATCCATCCGTCACCGATGCACCCGAACGCAGTCTCAGTTTGGTTGCAAAGGTTGCGGTGTCGCTGGCCGATGTGTACGCGGTGCGCGACGAGGCACTGTGCACGGTGCTCGACAAATGCCGCGAGGTGAGCCTCGATCTGCTCGAGCGTGCGCCGACGTGGTTGGGCGACTCGTGAAATTGCCGATTCGCTCCGTCGCGGCGGGTGTTGTCGCCCTCGCCATACTCGGCACGGGCACGTGGGCACTCGGAGCATGGCAGCCGTTCGCCTACGACTGGCCCGACGAGTGGGACCCTCGTGTTGCCAAGCTGGCCGACTACGTCGAGCGGCATGCGGAGTTTCCGTTCGAACATCCGGTTCGATCGCGGTTCCTGCCCGACAAAGAGTTCGAGAAGCTCGTCACCGACGATGAAGACGACCTCACCGACGAGGATCGCGACTATTACGAGGCCACGGGTCGCCTTCTGCGCTCACTGGGGCTGGCCGATGGTGACGTCGATTTGTTCAAGGACCAAAACACCCTGAACGCATCGGGCATTCTCGCGTATTACTCACCCGAGGATCGCGAGATGGTGATTCGCACCAACCCCGATGATGTCGTTGACGGCGAGCTCTCGCCCGCCCTGCGCGCGACCGTCGTGCACGAATTGGTCCACGCCCTGCAAGACCAACGCTTCGGCTTGGTGCGCATGCGGGAACGGGCCGAGGACTCTGGCCACGACGAAGCGCTGATCGCGCTGATCGAGGGTCACGCGATGTCGATCGAGTCGAAGTACACCAGCGACAACTTCTCGGAAGAGGAACAAGCGCAGTACGACGAAGTGATGGAGGGCGACGACGACCCTGCCGTGAGCGAAGTACCCGAGATCATGTCGGCACAACAGTTTTCTCCTTACGTTTTCGGACCGACGTTCGTCGAGGCACTCGAACGCAAGGGAGACGAGGCCCTCATCGACGCGTTCATGAAGAAACAGCCGAAGTCACTTGAGCAAACGATCCTGCCGTCGAAGTACTTCACGAAAGACGACCCCGAAGAGATCGAAGAGCCGAAGGGGCCAAAGGATTCGGAATTGGCCGTCTGGGGACAGATCAGCCAACTCGATCTTTTCTTCCTGCTTGTTCGCACGTGGGATGCGCCCGAGGCGTTGCGGCTGAGCGACCTCTGGGGCAATGGTGCGTACGCCGGGTTCGACGTCGGCGATGACGACTTTTGTACGGTGCTGAACATCCGTGGCGAGTCCGTTGAGGCGACCGAAGAGCTGCGCGAGGCATTCACCGAGTGGGCGAAACTGCCGGGCCTGCGCTCACCCAAAGTGACGCCCGGTGACGAGTACTTCAGCGTCGAGGCCTGCGACCCGGGCCCGAAGGTGTCGATCGAGTTGCCGACCGAGGTCGATACGCGCCAGATGTTCTGGCGATCGGGTGACATCTCGTACATCTGGCGCTCGGAACCCGAGAGCGATGCCGAGTGCGTGGCAACTGGCGTGTACACCGAGTTCACCACCGAAGAGTTGCAGACCGACGAGCGCGCCGTTGCGCGCTACAACGAACTCATCGCTGACTGCCGCCGCGACTGACCGAAGAGACGGCTACGAAGCGACGACTAACCTTCCTCACGTGGGGGAACTGAACTTTTCGCGCATCCTGAAACGCGGACTCATGTTCGCCGACGACCGCGCGCTAGTCGACCTGGCGAAAGGTCACGATGTCACCTACCGACAACACATCGACCGCGTCACGCAGTTGATCGGTGCGCTGCGCAACCTCGGCGTTTCGCCATCCGATCGCGTCGGTGTGCTGGCCGGTTCGTGCCACGAATACATCGAACTGTGGCACGCGTGCCTGTGTGGAACGGCCGTCATCAACCCGCTGAACAGCAGGCTCGCGGCCGAAGAGTACGTCTACATCCTGAACGACTCGGGCACGACGGTGCTCTTCGTCGACGCGGCCTTCGCGCCA
>JBJTYJ010000076.1:0-5221 GCA_046082705.1 Actinomycetota bacterium
CCAAGGACTACACCGGCACGCTCATGGAACTGTGCCAGTCGCGCCGTGGCGAGCTGCAGAAGATCGAGTATCTGTCGCCCGAACGAGTCGAGCTGATCTATTCCATTCCGCTTGCCGAAGTCGTCGTCGACTTTTTCGACCAGATGAAGAGCCGCTCACAGGGCTACGCCAGCCTCGACTACGAACTCGAGGGCTACCGCGAGTCGAACCTCGTGCGCGTCGACCTGTTGTTGAACGGCCAGGCCGCCGACGCATTCAGCACCATCGTCCACCGTGACCGAGCATTCGATTACGGCCGCAGGATGTGCGAGAAGTTGAAGGAACTGATTCCACGCCAGATGTTCGACATCCCCATCCAGGCGGCCATCGGTGGCAAGGTGCTGGCGCGCGAAACGGTGAAGGCAAAGCGCAAGGACGTTCTTGCCAAGTGCTACGGCGGCGACATCACCCGTAAGCGCAAACTGCTCGAGAAGCAAAAAGAGGGCAAGAAGAAGATGAAGTCGATCGGTCGTGTCGAGGTTCCCGGCGACGTGTTCATCTCGGCCCTGAAACTTGACGACTGACCTGCAATGCCCTCCGCATTCAGATCGCTGCGGAATCGCAATGCCAAGTACTTCTTTGCCGGTGTGCTCGTCAGCAACGTCGGTACGTGGATGCAGTTCACTGCATCGGCATTCCTGCTGTACCGACTAACGGGGAAGGCCACCGACCTCGGTCTCAACGTCATGTTCCAGTTCCTGCCGATGCTTCTTCTCGGCGCGTGGGCCGGAGCCATCGCCGATCGTCACAACCGGCGGCGCATGACGCTGATCACGCAAACGGGTCTTGCCCTGCAGTCGATCGTCCTCGGGGTTCTCGATCTCACGGGGAACATCAACATCGGTGTCGTCTACGTGCTCAGTCTTGCCCTCGGTGTGATCAATGCCTTCGACAATCCGGCGCGACGCGGTCTCGTCACCGAACTCGTCGATGTCGAGGACATTCCGAACGCAGTGTCGCTGAACACGGCGGTGATGACCGGTTCGCGCATCTTCGGGCCGGCGCTCGCGGCCGCGCTCGTGGGCCCGCTCGGAACGGGGTGGTTGTTCGTCATCAACGGAATGTCGTTCGCGGCAATTCTTCTCGGCATCGTCGTGATGGACGTGTCGCTATTGCGCGTCGCGCCGCCGGCTCCGCGCGGTGGCAAACCCGTGCGCGAGGCAATCGGGTTCATCCGCAACGACCATGTACTGCGACCGTTGTTCGTCGTGCTGGTGATCGTCAGCACGTTTGCGTTCAACTACAGCGTGGTCCTTCCGAAACTTGCCGACTCGCGGTGGGGTAGCGAGAACTCGTTCGGTTGGTTGCTGGCTGTCGTCAGCGTCGGCAGCCTGATTGGAAGTCTCCTGACGGCGGGGCGCGAAACCGTTTCTCTGCGTTGGTTCAACTGGAGCGTCTTCGTGCTCGCGGTCAGCAACATTGCGCTTGCATGGGCACCGAACCTTGCGCTGGCTTTTGTATTCGCCGTGCCGCTGGGGGCGGGTGGCGCCGGCTTCATCGCGAGCGTGAACTCGATTTCGCAGGTGATGTCACCACCGAACATGCGGGGACGATTGCTTGCCCTCGGTGCGGTCGCGTTCCTTGGTTCGACGCCCGTCGGTGGTCCGGTGACGGGTTGGATCGCCGACCACGTCGGCCCCGAGTGGTCGCTTGGCTACGGCGGGGTGATTGCACTTCTTTGTTGCGCTTGGATGGCGACGGTGATGAAGCGTCAGCCACAATCGGTCGCATGACGAGTGTCATGTGGTTCCGCCGCGATCTTCGCGGCCACGACAACGAGGCGCTTGCAGCGGCCTGTGCCGACGGACCCTGCGTGCCGTTGTTCGTTCTCGATCCGGTGTTTCTCGAACGGGCGGGCGAGGCGCGACTTTGGTTCTTGTTCGGTGCCCTCGACTCGTTGAACGAGACGCTCGGCGGCACGCTCGTCGTGCGCGCGGGTGACCCGGTCGAGGTCGTGCCCTTGGTCGCGCGCGAAGTGGCGGCCGAGACGGTGTACGTCGCCAAGGACTTTGCGCCCTACGGCCGGCGCCGCGACATGGCGGTTGCCGCCGTCCTGAAGAAGGCTGGTGCGCGTCTGCGTGGCGTCGGCAGTCCGTATGCCGTCGAGCCGGGTTCGGTGACCAAAGACGACGGTTCGCCCTATGCGGTGTTCACGCCCTTTTACAAACGGTGGACGCCGCTTCTCACTCCTCTCGACGAAAGCGACCCGGTGCACAGCCTGCTCGTGTCGCCCGGAACGATTCCGACCGAAGCTCTGTCGCAGCGGCCGGACATTGCCGTCGATCTGCCCACACCCCGCGAAGCGGCGGCACACGAGCGCTGGGAGTGGTTCGCTGACAATGCGCTGTCGGGTTACTACGACAACCGCAACGCGCCCGCCGTCGACGGCACATCGAAGCTGTCGACGTACCTGCGCTTTGGTCTGCTTCACCCCAAGCAGCTCATTGCCGACCTCGTCATCGACGGCACCAAAGCCACGAAAGACCATGAACACTTCCGGTCGGAACTGTGCTGGCGCGAGTTCTACGCCGACGTGTTGTTCCACAAGCCGAACACTGCATGGGAGAACCTGCAGCCGAAGATGGCGGTGATGCGTCTCGACACCGACAAGCGGGCCAAGGCCCGTTTCGAAAAGTGGTGCGCGGGGGAAACCGGCTATCCGATCGTCGATGCAGGCATGCGCCAGTTGTTGCGCACGGGATGGATGCACAACCGCGTGCGCATGATCACCGCGAGTTTTCTCGTGAAGGACCTGCATCTGCCCTGGCAGTGGGGCGCACGTCACTTCATGCGCCACCTCGTCGACGGCGACATTGCATCGAACAACCACGGATGGCAGTGGACCGCTGGCACGGGTACCGATGCGGCCCCGTACTTCCGTATCTTCAATCCACAGAGCCAATCGGAGAAGTTCGATCCCGAAGGTGACTACATCCGCGAGTTCGTGCCCGAGCTGGCCGACTGTCCGACCAAGCAGATCCACCTCGCCGGTGCAGGCGGTTTTGCGGGCTACGCAACGCCAATCGTCGATCACGCCGTCGAGCGCGAAGAGAGCCTCGCCCGCTACAAGGCGGTGTCCGGCAAGTAGCCTGAATTGCGAAATGTTGGACGAGCGCAAGACCGCAATTCTCCGCGCAGTCGTGCAGGAGTACATCGCAACGGGCCAGCCCGTGGGTTCCGCCCACGTTGCCGTCATCGCCGGGGTCAAGGTGTCGCCCGCGACCGTTCGCAACGACATGGCGATGCTGGAACAAGAGGGTTACCTCGTCCAGCCGCACACTTCGGCGGGTCGTATCCCCACCGACAAGGGCTACCGCTTCTTCGTTGATGCCCTGGAGCCCGCCGGCAAGCCGAACAAGGTCACGGCCGAGCGTGTCGGCACCTTCTTCAATCACGCGACCGGTCGTCTCGAAGAGCTGTTGCAGCGCACCTCGGGCCTTCTCACCGACATGACCAGTTACGCCGCGCTCGTGATGGGTCCAAGTGCCGAGGTCGCGACGGCGCGCAGCGTGCAGGTGGTGCGTCTTTCTCCGCGCATGGCAACCGTCGTTGCGGTGCTGTCGAACGGCGTGGTGCAAAGCGAGTCGGTCGATGTCGACGAAGCCGTTTCCGACGCGCAGGTGTCGGCGGCGAGCGCACACCTCAACGCCGCGGCATTCGGTCACACATTCGGTCAGGTGCATCTCGCCCCCACTGGTGACGGCGGAGTCGACAAGGTGTGCGCCGATGCACTCGGGCTCTTGAAGCCGCACCAAACCGACTCGAGCGTGATCGTCGGTGGTGCGGCCGCCATGGCGCAGGCATTCGACGCGGTCGACGTGGTGCGGTCGGTGCTCACCGCCCTCGAACAGCAGTACGTCGTCGTTTCGTTGGTGAAAGACGTGGTCGACCGCGGTCTCACCGTTGCGATCGGCAGCGAGCACGGCATCGAACCGCTGTCGGCGTGCTCCGTTGTCGTGGCACCGGTGATCGCCGAAGGCGAGAAGTTGGGCACGGTTGGCGTCCTCGGTCCGACCCGTATGAACTATCCGCAGGCTCTTGCCACCGTCGAGGCGGTGAGCACACAACTCGGTCGTCGCCTCAGCGAAGGTGGACAGGCGTAACCGCCGGGGTTCTGACGATGGCCGACTTCTACGACATTCTCGGTGTGGCGCGTGGTGCGTCGGCCGACGAGGTGAAGCGTGCGTACCGCAAGCGGGCGCGCGAACTGCATCCCGATGCAAACCCCGACGCGCCGGGCGCCGAAGACAAGTTCAAGGAACTCAGCCGCGCCTACGAGGTGCTGTCCGACCCGCAGCAACGCGCCAACTACGACCGCTTCGGGGAGGCAGGAATCGGCGGCGGCGCAGGCGGCGGTGATCCGTTCGGCGGCGGGGGGCTGGGTGACATCTTCGAGGCTTTCTTCGGTGGCAACTCGCCGTTTGGTGGTGGCTTCGGCGGACGCGGGCCGGCCGGTCCGCCTCGTGGGCAAGACATCGAAACGATCGCCGACATCACCTTCGAGAACGCGGTGTTCGGTGGCACGGTTCCCGTCACGTTGAAAACGGCGCTCAAGTGCGACGACTGCGGTGGTACGGGCGCCGGTTCGGGTACCAAGCCCGTTGCCTGCGCCGACTGCGAAGGCACGGGCCAGGTGCGTCGCGTTCGCCAGAGCCTGCTCGGCCAGATGGTGACGGCAAGTCCCTGCCAACGTTGCGGTGGCATCGGCCAGGTCGTCGCAACACCGTGTGTGACGTGTCGTGGCGACGGACGCATCGTCGACACTGCGACGTACCAGATAGACGTGCCGGCCGGTGTCGACACCGGTGCAACATTGCGTCTCACCGGCCGCGGCGCGGTCGGACCACGTGGCGGCACCGCGGGAGACCTGTACGTGCACGTACGTGTTGCGCCACACGCAACGCTGCAACGCGACGACTACGACCTCGTGTACGTTCTGCGGCTCGGCATTGCCCAGGCAGCCCTCGGAACCACGGCAGCGATCGACACGCTCGAAGGCTCCGAGGAGCTCACCGTTCCCGCCGGAACCCAGCACGGCCAGGAGTTCACCCTGCGCGGCAGGGGTGTGCCGCATCTCAACGCGGGTGGGCGTCGCCGCGGCGATCTGCGAGTCATCGCACAGATCGACATTCCGACAAAGCTCACCGACGACGAGGCGAAGTTGTTGCGTCAGTTCGCCGAA
>JBJTYJ010000077.1:0-2648 GCA_046082705.1 Actinomycetota bacterium
GGCAGTGTCGTACGAAAAGGCCGCAACCTCGAACACCGCACAGCCCTCGCCCGCATGGTCGCGCAGCGGTGATGACCTCTACTTCCTCTATACGGGTGGCACCACCGGCATGCCGAAGGGCGTGATGTGGCGACAGGACGACATGGTCGGCAGCCTCGATGCACCGTCGAAGGTTCCGCTGCCCGCACACAACGACATGGCTGCCCTCGAGGCGCGTGTGGGTAAACCCGGCCCCGTCAACATGCCGGCCGCGCCGTTGATGCACGGCACCGGGGCGATGAACGCGATGTGGGCACTTGCACTGGGCGGAGCGGTTGCCACGATGACGAGCCGCACGTTCGACGCGAAGGAACTGCTCGAAGTCGTGCAATCGGCGCGCGTGAACAGCATTGCAATCGTCGGCGACGCGTTCGCAAAGCCGATTCTGCGTGCACTCGACGAGCATCCGGGCAAGTACGACATCTCCTCGATCAAGTTCATCACCTCGAGCGGTGTCATGTGGTCGGCCGAAACCAAGGCGGGGCTGTTGCGCCACCATCCGAAGATGCTGCTCATCGACAGCCTCGGCTCGTCCGAGGCGATCGGCATGGCATCGTCGACCACCAGTGCCGACGGTTCGAGCAGCACCGCAACGTTCAAGTTGGGGCCAAACACACGCGTCATCAACGAAGACGGACGTGACGTGGTTCCCGGTAGTGGCGAGCGCGGACGCATTGCGATGCGCGGCCGTACCCCGATCGGCTACTACAAGGACGAAGCGAAGTCGGCTTCGACGTTCGTCGTCATCGACGGCCTGCGCTATTCGATCCCCGGCGACTTCGCCGAGGTCGACGCGGACGGAACCGTGAAGCTGCTCGGGCGTGGCAGTCAGTGCATCAACACCGGCGGCGAGAAGGTGTACCCGGAAGAAGTCGAAGAGGTGCTGAAAACGCACCCGAGCGTCCTCGATGCCGCATGCGTGGGCGTACCCGACGAACGCTTCGGCGAGGCGATCACCGCCCTCGTCGAGCCCCGTCCCGGCCAAACGATCGATTCGGGAACGCTCGTTGCCCACGTGCGTTCGACTCTCGCCGCCTACAAGTCGCCGAAAAACGTGATCACCGTGGCCTCCATCGGCCGGGCACCGAACGGAAAACTCGACTACAAGCGTCTGAAGCAGGAAGCTCTCGACGCACTTGGCTTGTCCAAGTGACCCACAAGTAGAGTTCTCCCGCACCGCCGAGCGGTGCGAACAGAAAGGCTCCCCCATGGCAGATCTCGGTTACGACGGCAAGGTTGCGATCATCACCGGCGCGGGCGGTGGCCTCGGTCGCCAGCATGCACTTCTCCTCGCCAAGCGCGGCGCCCTCGTCGTTGTGAACGACCTCGGCGGCAACATCGACGGTACGGGTGGCGACGCTTCGGCCGCACAGAAGGTCGTCGATGAAATCAAGGCCGCTGGCGGCGAAGCCGTCGCCGACCACAACTCGGTCGCAACACCCGAGGGTGGCGCTGCGATCGTGAAGACCGCGGTCGACACGTTCGGTCGCGTCGACATCGTCGTCAACAACGCCGGCATCCTGCGCGACAAGTCGTTCCACAACATGTCTCCCGATCTCATGAACCCGGTGTTCGACGTCCATCTGAAGGGTGCGTTCCACGTCACCCAGCCGGCATGGGTGCTGATGCGCGAACAGGGTTACGGCCGCATCGTCTCCACTTCGTCGGCCGCCGGCATCTTCGGCAACTTCGGCCAGACGAACTACGGCGCGGCGAAGCTGGGCCTCGTCGGCTTCACGCGCGTGCTCGCCGTCGAAGGTGCGAAGTACAACATCAAGGCAAACGCCATCGCGCCGCTTGCGCTCACGCGCATGACCGAAGACCTGATGGGTGCTCTCGCCGACAAGCTCGACCCGTCGCAGGTGTCCCCGATCGTGGCGTGGCTGGCCCACGAGGACTGCCCGGTCTCGGGCCAGGTGTACAGCGTCGGCGGTGGCCGCATCGCCAATGTCTTCTTCGGAGAGACGCAGGGTTTCACCAAGCCCGGCCACAGCCTCGAAGACGTCCGCGACAACTGGGATGCCATCATGAGCCAGAAGGACTACTTCGTTCCGCAGAACCTCGCCGAGGAAACGGCAGCGTTCTTCAACAAGTTGAAGTGACCCGATGACGGAGACGATCGAGGCGTTTCGAGCACGGGTCGAGACATGGCTCGCGGCGAACGCCCCGACGGCACCGCGCGACTACGGCGCCATCTGTCCTCCCGATCTCATCGACAAGGGATGCGCTTGGCAGATCCGTCTCAATGAAGCGGGCTTCACCGGCATCCATTGGCCGGTGGAACACGGGGGTCGGGGCCTGACCGTCGCGCACACGGCGGCATGGATCGAATTGTGCGCGCGACACGGCGTTCCTCCGGTACTCAACATGGTGGGCCTCGTTCTTGCCGGTGGGTCGATTCTGCGCTTCGGCACCCCCGAACAACAGGCACTGCATCTCGGTTCGACGCTCGCGGCCGAACACGTGTGGTGCCAACTGTTCAGCGAACCGGGTGCGGGCAGCGACCTCGGCGGTCTGTCGACGAAGGCCGTCCGTGACGGCGAACGCTTCATTGTGAACGGCCAGAAGGTGTGGTGCAGCGGGGGTCGCTACAGCAACTGGGGCATCCT
>JBJTYJ010000078.1:0-2510 GCA_046082705.1 Actinomycetota bacterium
TGTCGCGAAGGTTCGAGGCCCACGCATCGTCGAGCGTTGCACCCCCGGTGAGATGTTCGAGACCGTGGAGCTTCTCGCGCAGCTTGTCGGCAAGCGCTTCCCACGTGGGTGCGGAAACGACGTAGTCAGCGGTTTCACCGACGCGTGGGACGGGGAAGCGAAAGCGACTGGCCTCGGGGTTCAGCCCACGCAGCGACGGTCAACGTGCGCCCATGAAGTGGTCGAGCCAGTCGTGGTAGTGCTGCACACGTGCCTCTTCTTCGTTCAGAACTGGCTGGTGAAGCCGCGCGAGTGCATGCCCGACTGGACGTCACGGATGAAGTGGATGTCCTGGTCGACCGTGGCGTCCATTGTCTTCGTACCGGCGATGACGTCTTCCTGTGTGAACTCGTCGTGCTCGGGCCGGGGGATGGGTAGCAATTCGCTCTCCTTCCACGGCTTGAAGGCAACACCCGCACGTTCGGCGACGGCGGGGTTGGGCTGCAGGTTGAAGGTGAACTTGTCCCAGTAGCACTTGTTCGGGTCGGTGGGATGGGGGCGCGCACGCATGACGAGGGCCGCCTCGGGTTGCACCGTGACCATCGTGTTCGGGAAAATGTTGAACTGCTCGATGTCGGTGAGACGACTGTCGGACAGGTCGCTGTAGTCGTAACCGAGGGCCGGACCCATTTCGCGTCGGCGCTGCTGCATCGCAAGACGGAAATCAAGCACGTGACCATCGAATGTCTTCGGATCCATGCCGAACTTCTCGCACTGCGCCAGTTGGTAAAAGTTCATCGTCGGCGGAATGGGCATCGTCGAGTTCACGGTGTGGCCGAGAATCTCCACACTGGTGTGGCCGTTTTCGAACAGCTCAACCTGCGCCGTGGGGCAGTCGAAGAGCATTGCGTGCTGTGGGTGGATGTGCTCGACGTGGTACAGCTCGCCGAAATTGTCGAAGACAGCCTTCCAGTTGGCCTCGAGGAAAACCGTCTGGTCACCGACCAACGTCATGCGCTCGAGGTGGAAAGGGGTGAGACGTTCCGCAACGAGTCCGAGCGACTCGAGAAGCGGCGGCGCACTGTTGTCCATGCAGACGAACACGAGACCCATGAACGTCTCGCAACGCACCTTCGGCAGCGAACGCTCGTCGCGGTTGACGCTACCTTCAAAGAGATGATGTCCCGGAACGACGACGAGGTAACCATCGGGGCGGTACGACCAGCCGTGGTACGGGCACACGAACGACTTCACGCAGCCGCGCTCGGTGACACAGATGCGTGCGCCACGGTGTTGGCAGGCGTTGTACATCGCGTGCACTTCGCCGTCTTGCCCACGCGAAATGATGATCGACTCGCGGCCCAGGTTGAACCGCACGAACTCGCCGGTTTCGCGGACGTCTTGTTCGAGGCAGGCGAACAGCCAGTGCTTGGGCCACATCACGTCGTATTCGCGCTGCATCCACTCGGCCGAGATGTAGCGCTCGGGGGTGATCGGCAACGACTGCACCGGTGCCGGACCGTGATTGATGATCGGTTTGGGTCGAACGACTGCCACGTGATGCCCCCTTCGTGAAGTCCCTGGAAAAACCTTACCGCTACGCTTGTCCCCATGCCGAGGCCCAAAAAAGCAAACTCTGCTTCCGCAGCCCCGCCGGCGAAGAAGCCCTGGACGTTCCTCACGAACCACGGGCACGTCTTGGTGTGCATCTCGCAGAATCCCGACATCCGGCTCTCGGAGATTGCCGACCTCGTCGGCATCGGAGAACGCGCGACCCATCGCATCGTCCAGAACCTGGTTGAGGGTGGGTACGTCGTGCGAACACACGTGGGGCGTCGCAATACCTATTCGGTCGATTTCACCCAGTCGTTCCGTCATCCTCTCGAGGCCGATCACGCAATCGGCGATGTGTTCCGGGTTCTTGCCAGACCGCGCTGACCTCCCGACGGAAACCGCACGCTGGTCCCTTGTCTAGGGTGACGAACGGGGGAGCATATGGCCACACTCTTGGCGCACATCACAATCAAGGCGGGTGAAGAAGGACGGTTCGAGGAACTTGCGTGCGACATGTACGCGGCGACGCATGGTCACGAGAAGGACGTCCGGCGTTACGAGTATTGGCGGGGTGCCGAACCCCGCACCTACTACTGCCTCGAGTCCTTCGCCGATCTCGATGGATTTCTCGATCACCAGACGAGCCCTCACCATGATGGATTCGGCCCGGCGTTAAGAGACGTGATCGAGTCAATGCGACTGGAGTGGGTCGACCCGATCAGCGGGGCGTCGCCGTTGGTGTCGACGAACGATCAAAGCCTTCAACCAGGTGCGAGCGACTCGAAACGTGAGAAGTACCCCCGCTTTTCCCGCATCGCTGCCGAATGGTGGTCCGCGTTGCGCGGACGGTGAATTGCGGAAAGGAAGATTTCTATGTCTGCACATCCCACATCCATCGACGAAGTGAACTTCTTCGAACCTGCAACGCAGGAGAACTGGTATCCGAGCTACGACCTGCTGCGCGAGGAAGCACACGT
>JBJTYJ010000079.1:0-3475 GCA_046082705.1 Actinomycetota bacterium
CGAGTGCTCCTTGATAGGCGCCGATGGGGTTGTGGCCGAGGGGGTCGACCTTGGCGCGCAGGCGTTCGATCCGGCGGGCCTGATACCGGGCAATGAGACCGATGATGCGGGTGAGGAAGAACGCCCCCGACGTGATGGCGACAATGAGGAGACCCTCGTCTTTGATCCAGTTCCACGCGCCCGTGGTGCGTTCGGCGGCAACGATCAAAAGCATCTGCGGGTCAGCATAACGACATGGCAGGATGAGCCCGTGCGCATCGTTCTCGGTACCTGCCACCACGACTGTCCTGACTCGTGCGGGTGGGAGGTCACGGTCGACGAAGGCGTTGCGACGAAAATGCGCGGTCACTCGGGCCACCCCTTTTCGCAGGGCGAACTGTGCCCGAAGGTGAACCACTTTCTCGAGCGCGTCTACAGCCCCGACCGTGTAACGACTCCGCTTGTTCGCGACGGCGCAAAGGGCTCGGGTCGCTTCCGGCGCGCGTCGTGGGACGAAGCGCTCGCGTTGATCGTCGATGCGGTGCGTGAGCGCATCGCGATACACGGCGGCGAGACGGTTCTTCCCTGGTCGTCGGCGGGGAACCAAGGCTTGTTGCAGATGTCGTCGCTCGACCGTCGTTTCTTCGCGGCTTTGGGCGCCTCGACGACGCACGGCGCACTGTGCGGAAGCGTGGCAAAAACGGGCCATGCCGCCACCACCGGCACGGGTATGAGTTCGGACCCGACGACGGTCGAGCATTCGCAGTACGTCATTCTGTGGGGAACCAATACACGTCTGACAAACAGACACCTGTGGCCTTTCGTCGAGCGAGCACGGGCGAACGGTGCAAAGTTGGTCGTCATCGACCCGATCCGAACGATCACGGCCGATTCAGCCGACTGGTTCATTCAGCCTCGTCCGGGTACCGATACGGCACTGGCCCTTGCGATGTTGAATGTGATCATCGCCGAGGGCCTCGTCGATCGTGAGTTCGTCATGAGTCATGTCTCGGGTTACGACGATCTCGTTCGCGCCGCAGGTGAGTGGTCACCTGCGAGGGCGGCAGCCGAGTGCGGTATCGACGCCGCCGACATCGTCACGCTGGCACGCGAATACGCGACAACCACCCCGGCATTCATTCGCACCTTGATCGGCGCCGAGCACCGCGCAAACGGCGGCATGATTTTCCGAACGCTTGCGTGTCTGCCGACTGTCACCGGTCAGTGGCGACACTTGGGCGGTGGGCTGTCGCGCAGTGTCGGCTCGTGGTTCGGAGACTATGTCGACGACTCGGTGTTCGATCCGAGTAATGCGCCGCGGGTGCGATCATTGCCCTTCACCCAACTCGGCCGGGTGTTGACCGATCCGCAGACTCCGCCCGTGACCGCGCTGTTCGTATGGAACGGCAATCCGGTGATCACGTGTCCGAACGCCGCATTGACGCGTCGCGGTTTGGTGCGCGACGACCTGTTCACCGTGGTGAGTGATCAGTTCCTCACCGACACGGCGAAATACGCCGATGTCGTGCTGCCCGCTACGACACAGATCGAGCATGTCGACGTGGTGCCGGCGTGGGGTCATCTCAACCTCGGGTTGAACGGCAAGGCAATCGAACCGGTGGGGGATTCGGTGGCGAACACCGAGATGTTCCGCCGTCTCGCGGCCTCTTTCGGTATCACTGATCCATTGTTTGCGAAGACAGATGAAGAGTTGGTCGACATGGCACTGCGTCACATCGATCCCACTGCGCTGCGTCGCGATGGTTTCGTACGGTTGCCGAATGCCGATCGGCGCCTTTTTTCCGATGGTCAGTTTGGTCATGCCGACGGGCGTTGTGACGTGTCGGGCATCGTGTATCAGCCGGTCGCGCACGACCAGAGCCGACCACTCATCATGTTGACTCCAAAGCAACACTCACGGTTCCTGAATTCGAGTTATTCGCATCTTCCCGCGCACGGTCCGCGCGAGGGTGGGCCATTCGTTGAAATGACGGCCGATGACGCGGCCGAACGTGGTCTCGCCGACGGTGACGTGGCGAGCGTTGCGAATGATCAGGGCGAGCTCACGCTGCCCGTTCGGGTGAGCGATCGCCTGGGCCGTGGTGTCGTGGCGGTGCCGTTTGGCTGGTGGGATGCGGCCCACAACGGCGCCGTGTCGGCCAACGACCTGACATCGGATGCTCCGACCGACATGGGTGGCGGCGTGGCGTACCACGACACGTTCGTCGAGATATCGCGCGCCTAACGTCGTTGTCGCTGGTCGCCGCAATTTCTGGAGGGGAATCATGGCCGACGTTGATGTCGATGTGATCGTGATCGGGTCGGGTATCGCCGGTCTTGCTGCTGCACACAGTGCATGGGAAGCCGGGATGAAGCGCGTACTCGTGGCCGAATCGGAAGGAGTTGTCGGCGGTTCGTCGCGACTGTCGGGCGGCATCGTGATGGGGGCGCCAACGAGGTATCAGGCGGCGGCGGGCATTGAGGATTCGGCCGACATGTTGTTTCACGACTACATGTCGTTGAATCAATGGATGGTCGAGGCGGGCGTCATTCGTCATTACTGCGATGAAGCGGGTCCCGCCGTCGACTGGCTGGGCGATCTGGGCGTGCAGTTCCACGACGATCTGATCTACGGCGGTGGTGAAATCGTTCCGCGATGTCATTGTGCGGTGAACGGTGGTCAGGGAATCATCGATTCGCTGCACGCGAAGGCACGCGAGCGCGACATCGACATCGCACTTGGTCAACGCATCGATCGATTGATCGTCGAAGGAGGTCGCGTAGTTGGTGTTGCCGTGGGCGAAGATGAAATTCGCGCCCATGCGGTCATCGTTGCGTCTGGTGGGTTCGCGAAGAACATGGCGTTGATGGAGGAGTTCTTTCCGGGTGCGCACGGCACGGGCGATTGGATGTGGTACATCGGCGCCGATGGTGCGCGCGGTGACGCGATCGAGTTCACCAAGTCGGTCAATGCACAATTGACGGGACACGGTCGCGGCCTGCGACTTCTGCACCCGAATTTCGTGACCACGCTCGAGGCTTTCGTCCCCGGGTGGATGGTGCTGGTGAACCGTGATGGCCGCCGGTTCGGTGCAGAGAATGCACCGTACGGATTGATGGACGGGTTCATGACGGCGCAGGGCAACGTCGCGTTCGCAATCTTCGACGACGTGGTGTTGAACCCCGAAAAGGGGCCACAGGTTGAGACCTACAAGCAGATGATTCCGGGCAAGGAAGGACGTACGAGTCCGAACTGGAATCCGATCATGGTTGAAGAGCAAGTTGGTCGTGGTCGTATCAAATGTTCCGAAACGCTCGAAGGTCTTGCGCGCGAACTTGGCTTGCCCGTCGAGCGATTCGTCGCAACCATCAAGCGCTACAACAAGGGATGCGAAATCGGAGTCGATGACTACGAAAAGGACAAGAAGTTCCTGCGTCCTATTGCGCATCCCCCGTATTACGGCGCAGAAGTGCGCCCGGCCACGGTGTGTTTCAC
>JBJTYJ010000080.1:0-3481 GCA_046082705.1 Actinomycetota bacterium
GGGCGGTTCTGAACGTGTTGTGGTAGTGGTGCAGCGGGCGTTCGTTGCGTCCGTAGATCACTTCACTCATGGCCCCGCTGTTCGCGGTTGTTTGCTGGCTGGCACCCATCACGTAGTCCTCGTCGCGGATGATCGAAGCGAACAGTTGGGCGAGAGTCTTCTCCTGTTCGGCGCGGGCCTCGGCACCTTCTGAAGATTCGGTAACTCCCTTGCGTAGGAAGAACGTGATGCGGCTGGTGTGACGACCCGGGTTGCCCGCCTGTGGGTAGATACGGATGAAGAAGCAGCCATCCACCGTGGGGAGCAACTGCACGTTCGGGAACAGGTAGTAGGCGGGGAGGGTGGCGACGGCGATGTTCCACTGCTCTTTCGGTAACAGCCGCATCTCGTCGATCGAGCGACGGCACAACAGGAACCGGTGATTGCGGCCGAAGGTCTCGTAGCACGAGACGTTTCCGTGGAACCCGAGGTTGATGGTGTTCTGGTGGAGGGCGGGGAAGTGGTATGTCTCGCCGAACGTGTCGTTGGCCAGCTTCCAGTTGCAGGCGACGTCGTAGTCGTCACGGTCGGCCACCACGAGTTCGTCGAGCTTCCACGAGGCGAGTTCCTCGGCGAAATCGGTGGTGAGCAGGGCGTCCACGTCGATGACCCAGTCGGGGTCGGGGTGCACGACGAGTAATCCGTGTTGCTCGACGGCCGGCAGGCGGATCAGGCCGTGGCACGAGGTGTCGATCTCGCCGAAGTGGTCGCGCTTCGGTAGACCGACCAGGTCGCCGGCGCTGTCGTACGTCCAATTGTGGAACGGGCAGGTGAAGCGGCGTGCGGTGCCGCGTTCTTCCTCCACCACCAGTGCACCGCGGTGTCGGCACGCGTTCACCATGGCCACGAAGGTTCCGTCCTGCTGGCGGCTGGCGATGACGGGCACACCGAAGTCGCTGATGGTGAAGTACGAGCCCGGCTCGGGAAGGTCACCCGACAGGCCGATGATCTGCGGATGGTGGCGGAAGAACGTTTCCCACTCTTGTTTGGCAAGGTCGGGGTCGGTGTAGGCCGAGGTGGGGTTGCGTCGGATACCTCCCTCGTCGATGTTCGTTCCGGCATCGAGACGCCCGAGCATCTCCTCGATGAGGCGGACCTGCACGTCGTGTCGCATGGTGAACTTCCTTGTGCTTGGCTGGCTGGCGAAAACTTAGAGTAGTCTCTAAGTTATGGCGCGGCAACTGGTCCACTCAGACGGCGTCCCCGGCCGACACGACGCCAACAAGGCACGTCGTCGCACGGCCATCCTCGACGGAACCCTCACCTTGTTGCGGGAGACCCCTATCGAGAAGGTGTCCATCGAGGCGATAGCAGCCGAGGCCGGTGTCGTCCCGGCGACCGTCTACAACCTCATCGGATCGAGAGATCATCTACTCCTCGCTTGTGTGGACCGCGTCATCGACACGCTCATCGACGACCTCGCTCGGATTCCGCTGAACGACGACCCGATCGGAGCGGCGTTGCGGATCGTCGAGGGATCGTGCGACGCATTCATCGTGGATGCCGTGGCGTTCAGACAGATCGTCGGGGCAGTGAATGGAATCTCTCGAGCAGGCCGGTCTCTCGCAGTGGATCCAGCACGACTTCAGATGGCAGCGATGCGAGCCGCACTGGAGTCTGGCCTGTTACGTGGCGACGCAGATCCTGTGGCCATGGGTCGACAGGTGTTTCTCTCGTACAACGGCGCACTCTTCGCGTGGGCCGCATGCCAGTTGACCGATGAAGGATTTCGGGCTGCCGCTCTCCACGGGCTGTGGACTGTTCTGGTGGCGAATGCCGCTGACGAGCACCGTGAGGAGATTCGTGCACACGCCGCGGGCGCAGCGACCCGACTGGTCGTGGCGGGATACGGAACTCCAACCAACTGAGCAGATGTTCTTCCTGTTCGGTTTCGATTCGTCCGAACTAGGCTGAAAACGCGGTCGATTCAGCACTCGCGGCGAGTTTCGCTCCGGGTTCGGCTCCGCCCCCGCCCCTTTAGCTCAGTTGGAAGAGCAGCGGACTTTTAATCCGTTGGTCCAGGGTTCGAGCCCCTGAGGGGGCACAGTATGTGTGCGGCTTGTTGGTTCTAGCGGGCACCGTCAAGAGACGCGCCGGTGAAATCAGAGGCCCTGAATGCCCCCGTATTGATACCCGTGTTGGTGAGGTCAGCACCCGCAAAAATTGCGTTGTTGCCGGTGCTTCGACTGAGATTCACGCCGCTCAGATCTGCACCTGTGAGATCGGTGGATTCAAAGTTCATCGGTGTGAGGCTCGCGTTGGTGAGTGTTGCGGCAACAAGGATCGCGGAATTCAATCGTGCGTTGCGAAGATCGCTGCGAGAGAGATCGGCGCGGACCAATTTTGCGGAAGTGAAGTCGGCTGAGAGTTTGGCGCCGATCAGCCTGGCGGTCGACAAGTCTGCTTTGACGAAGGATGCGCCAATCGCATTCGCGTCAGTCAGGTTCGCGCCGATCAGGATCGCCTCGGACAAGTCGGTACCGACGGGGCTGACCGATCCCGGTGTCCGTGGGGGATTGGCACCAAGTCGGGCACCGCGTTGATCAAAACTGAAGTTTGCTGCAGTGAGATTGGACTGCGTGAGGTCCGCCTTCTTCATCGAAGCGCCGGTGAAGATGGAGTTGCTGAGATTTGCTCCAACAAGGCTTGCCTCGATGAGGCTGACGCCGGACATGTTGACATTGGAGACGTTGGCATTCTTCAGACTCGCACGGGCGAGAATGGAGTATCCCCCGCCCGCGAGGTCGTAATTGAAGATGGCTCCGGACAGGTCGGCATTATCCAGGATGGCCTCGGTGAGGTTGCTGCGCCGCACAATTGCTCTACGAAGGCTGGCGCCGGTGAGGTTGGCGATGACGAGTGCGCTGCGATCGAGATTTGCGCGATCGAGGACGGCGCCCTGGAGATTCGCTCAACGCAGGTTCGCACCCGACAAGTTCGCTCCGGTGAAATTTGCCCCGGAAAGGTTGGAACCAAAGAAGTTTGCGTTGGTGAGATTTGATCCGGTGAAGTTTGCCCCGGACAGATCCTGGTTCTTGTAATTCCGCCCGCTCAGATTTTGGCCCGCTCCGCCCGGTGCTGCGACCGCAGTGGTGGGTGGAGCGGTCGAGGGTGTCGTCGTTGCGATGACTGTGCTCGTGGTGGTGGTTGTCGAGTCGGCGGATGATGAGAGTGAGTTGTTCTTGGTACGACCCCCGTCGGACGTTGTAGCGGAGTCCTCACTGCACGCGGCGAGCATGGCGAGACTTGTGACAAGGACGAGAGTGCGCTTGAGCACGGTTTAACCGTACCCAAGGGTCGACTTCATTTTTCGTCGGCTCAGTTAGCACGTTGCCACGGTGGCAACGGACGCAAACGTGGATACCACGGGCTGCGCAGTGGGTCGCCGTGCTTTAGCTGCAGTGAGAGACCGGGTGTGAGGGGAACCGTTGGTTTGCCGGGC
>JBJTYJ010000081.1:0-14326 GCA_046082705.1 Actinomycetota bacterium
GTCGACACGTCGAGCATCGACGGATCGACGGATTCGATGCCGTGCACGACGACATGCACCGCCGCGGGATCGAGGCCGAATCGGTCGATCAGCGTTTCACGAACGTACGCCGACGGCACCGCGACGGCGTCGGCGCGTCGCAGCGACCTCGGCATCATGTACGAGAGATACGCAAGGCGCGCACGCGAGAAGTACTGCGGATACGTGAGGTACTGAACGTCGTGCACCGTCACCAGCGTGCGACCGTTCGTGCGGAACGGCACCGTGCCGCCGCCGTGATGCGTCACGGCAACACCCCGTGTGCGCGACGCGAGCCACGTGCTTTCGCGCCAGATTCGCGACGCACGGTTGGCGCCGTTTGATGCCGTCTCGTGGATACACCAACCGCCAAGTTCGGGATGCGCAGCCACGTAACCACGTGGCGAGTAGATGTCGAGGTCGAACCCCACGTCACCAGCGTGTGCAAGACCGGCGAGTTGGCGGGCGAGGTACTGCTCGCTGCCCCCCACGCGACCCGGCTGGCACCACAACAGGTTCACTGCGATGCGCGGGTTCATCGCTTGCCCTTGTTCGCTCTGGGACCGTCGGCAACTGCCTCGGCGTAGACCTCGCGCGTGAGTTGCGCCGTGCGCTTCCATGACAGTTGCTGGGCGCGGTCGCGGGCCCGTGCCGACAGGGCTTCGCGCTGTTCGATGACGCGAAGTATTCCGTCGGCGATCGATGCGGTGTCGAGCGGGTCGACCAACACTGCGGCGCCACCGGCGACTTCTTCCGTGGCGCCGTTCGCGCTGGTGACGACGGGCGTGCCCTGCGCCATTGCTTCCAGAATCGGCAGGCCAAAACCTTCGCGGATCGACGGGTAGCACAGCGCCACCGCAGCCGAATAAAGGGCTGCGAGCTCACCTGCGGGAACGAAACCGAGCATGTGAACGCGGCCGCGCGACTCGGCAGGAATGTCGGGCCCGTCACCCCACCCAGCCGCACCGACGACGACAAGGTCGGGAATGCGCTCACCCAGTCGCGCGTGCGCCTCGATGAGTCGCGCGAGGTTCTTGCGTGGTTCGATCGTGCCGACGAAAAGCAGGTACCGCGCGGGCAACCGGTGGCGCGCAATGATCTCACCAACTACCGAGTCGGAAACGTGAACGGGTCGCACGCCGTTTTCGACGCAGCGCAACCGTTCAGAATCGAATCCGTGTGCAAGACAGTCATCGAGCGTTGCCTGCGACACGCACACAATGCGCGACGCGCGACGCTTCACGACTTCCATGCTGCGGTTGAACACCGACACGCCGCGCTTCGTGAAGTGCGAGGGATCATGCAGAAAGGCAAGGTCGTGCACGGTGACGACGAGCGGCAGCGACGTGGCGGCGGGAATGATGCTCGTTGCGTGCACGACGTCAACCATGCCCGTCGCTCCTTCGACGCGCGGCCATCCGAACCTCAACCACGATTCGTAGAGGTAAGGCCCGGCCAACGGCAGCGGTCGCACACCGATCGGAGGCGTGAAACCCGACGTGGCAGGGCTCCGATGACGGCCCGCCACACCCACCACTTCGAGGCCCGGCAGTGCGGCAAGTTCGCGGGCGACCTCGACGCCGTACACACCCGTACCGCCGGGCACGTCGTGCCAGCACTGTTCCAATGTGATGGCGACGCGCACCCCCCCATTGTGCCTGCACACGCCCTACCATCAGTGGGCATGAGCGAGTTCTGGAAGTCGCGCCGGGTGCTCGTCACCGGTGG
The DNA here is from genome assembly GCA_046082705.1 of Actinomycetota bacterium. Lineage (GTDB taxonomy): Bacteria > Actinomycetota > Acidimicrobiia > Acidimicrobiales > Ilumatobacteraceae > F1-20-MAGs119. The sequence continues at coordinate 1,747 of JBJTYJ010000081.1, forward strand.
CAACGGTTTCCTCGGGCGTGTCGTCGTGCGAATTCTGCGCGAACAAGGCGCCGACGTCGCAGCCCCGCGCAAGGCAGATTTCGACCTCACGCAGCCCGGCCGCGCCGCCGCGATGCTGGCGGCCCACGACCCCACCCACGTCATTCACCTCGCCGCCCGCGTCGGGGGCATCGGCTACAACCAGGCCGCACCCGCACCGCTGTACCTCGACAACCTGATGATGGGCACGCACGTCATCGAGGCATGCCGCGCCGCGAACATCGAGAAGACGGTTCTTCTCGGCACGGTGTGTTCGTACCCGAAGTTCACACCCGTGCCGTTCCGTGAATCGTCGTTCTGGGACGGCTACCCCGAAGAGACGAACGCGCCGTATGGCATCGCGAAAAAGGCGCTGCTCATCCACGCTCAGGTGAACGCGGCACAGTACGGCCAGAAGTTTGCGTACCTCATCCCCACCAATCTGTTCGGGCCCGGCGACAAGTTCCATCCCGACGTTTCGCACGTCATTCCCGCGCTCATCAAGAAGTGTGTCGAAGCGCGCGAGACCGGCGCCGACAAGGTGCACGTGTGGGGCACGGGTACCGCAAGCCGCGAATATCTCTACGTCGACGATGCGGCAGCAGCGATCGTTCTCGCGGCCGAAGTGCACGAATCGCCCGAACCGCTGAACCTCGGCACGAACCGCGAAATCACGATTCGCGAAACCGTCGAGACCATCGCGCAGGTCGTCGGCTTCACCGGCGACCTCGTGTGGGATTCAACCAAGCCCGATGGCCAGCCGCGCCGCCGCGTCGATGCGACGAACGCCGAACACGCGCTCGGTTGGACTGCGCAGATGGACTTCCGCAAGGGTCTTGAGTCGACGGTCGCCTGGTACCTCGCCAATCGCGCGGTCGCCGAACAAGCCCCCTGATGAACCTTCCTCCCCCACCGATTCCGAACTGCGTCCGCCATCCCGACCGGCCAACCGGTCGCAGTTGCACGCGTTGTGGTCGGCCCGCCTGCGCCGACTGCCTCGTGCAGGCCGATGTCGGGTCGAAGTGCCTCGACTGCGTGCGTCGCGACCGTCCGTCGACACGAACCCGCGCCACGTACTGGAACGCCGCGCAACCGCTGCTCGTCACGAAGGCTCTGATTGCAATCAACGCGGTCGTGTTCGTCTTCACCAACGTCGGCGGCGTCAACCTCGGCGGCGGTGGCGAGCTGTCGGAGAACACGATCAACCTCGGTCTCTACAAGGGCTTCCTCTACAACGACGAGTGGTACCGACTCGTCACTGCGGGCTTCGTGCACTTCGGTTTGTTCCACATCGGAATGAACATGTTTCTTCTCTGGCAGCTGGGGTCGTTGCTCGAGCGCGAAATTGGTCGCATTCCCTACGTGCTCGCCTACATGGCATCGCTCATCGCCGGCAGTACGGGTGCACTCATCGCCTCACCGTGGGCTCTGTCAGGCGGTGCCTCGGGCGCTGTGTTCGGGCTGATGGGCCTGGCCGTGGTGGGCATGCGCCAGCGCGGCATCAATCCGTTCCAAACGGGGCTCGGCATGACGCTCCTCATCAACCTGCTGATCACGGTGACGATTCCGGGCATTTCGATCGGTGGCCACATCGGTGGATTGGTCGGCGGTGCAGCATGCGGCGCGGTTCTCATTCCGCCGCGTGGTCGCACGTATGCCCCATGGGTGAACTTCGCGACGCCGGTCGCGGTTGCCGTCGTGGCATTCGCCATCGCACGCGCAACTCTCTGACGCGTCGCACCCCCCAATTACGGTGCCCGCAATGAGCACCCAGAGCCTCACTCTCGTCGACGTTCCGCGTCCCTTTCTCGACACCATCGCCTCCACAGCCCAGGCCCTCAGCGTTTTCTCCCTCACGGTGCAGCGACCGTTTCGTCCACAACACCTCGTCTTGCTGGTCGACGCGTCGCGTCACGGTGTCGGCCTGCATTCAAGCGACGGCTTCATCGGCCTGCGCGACGACCCCACCACTGCGGGCCGCACGCTTGGCCACCACGTCGTGTCGGTTGCCTCGGCCAACCCTCTCGCCGCCGGCTGTTACGTGATGACCGTCGAACCCGACACGCACGCCTCGCCCGACGATGCCGAGCGATGGTTCGCGATGGCCGACGTGTGCGACCGCGCCGGCATCGTTCTCATCGATTGGTGCGTGCGTGGTTTTGCTACGGCTGGTGCCCGGTACGCAGGTCAGGGGGCAGTGTGGTGCCCGCGGCACGTCGCCGGGCTGGGCTGACACGCAAACCCGCGTCCCGCAGCCTCGTCAACAGCTCTCGACTTCCGACCACCTCCACACCCAGCGCGATCGCGCGCTCCCGGTACTCCTCGGGCAGGTCGTAATGGTCGCCCTGGAATCCACGGCGCGGAATACCCAGCACCGCGGCGATCTCGTGCAGTTCGTCGTACGACGTGTCGCTGACCATGTGGCACCACTTGCGGTCGCGGAACCACCAGTTGCACTCGTCGACGAGAATCATCGGCTGCCAACGGCAACCGTCAGTGACAAGCGCAGCCGCCGCCGCAACCGCGCTGCACCGTCGGCGCGGGTGCCGGGCTTGTGCCGGGTCCGCCACCAACCGAAGCGAACACCGACAGGCGACGCTTGGCCTCGACACCACAGGAACACGGTGCCGGCAACGATGCCTCGCTCATCGGGCGGCGCAGTTCGAATGCGGCATCACACGACGGGCAGCGGTATTCGTACAACGGCATGCGTCAAGGTTAGTGGACCTGTGGTTGACTGATCGCATGTCGATTGACATGGCGAACGGTCCCCTCACGACGCTTCCCGCGCGTGTCGAGCCCGAGACCGAGCACGTCCTCGAAACGGGCGAGCCGGCCGTCGCACACATCGTGAAAACCGAGCCCGGCGAGTCGGCCGCGGCCAAGGTTCTCGAAGCGCGCATCTACGGGACACCCCTCGAGGCACTGTGTGGCCACGTGTGGATTCCCTCGCGCGACCCCAAGCAGTTGCCACTCTGCGATGCCTGCAAGGACATCTACGAGACCTACCGTGCATTCAACGATGGTTTGAACGAACGACCGAACGAGTAGAAAAGACCACCGAAGGAGACACCATGATCATCATTGCCGGACGCATTTTCATCGACCCCGCCAAGCGTGCAGCCTTGCTCGAGGATTCCAAGCCACTGCAGCAGGCAACTCGCGACCAGGAGCCGGGCTGCGAGGCCTACGTGTTCTCGGCCGACCCTTGCGAGCCGGGCACCATCACGGTGTACGAATTGTGGACCGATGCTCCGTCGCTTGCGGCGCACTTCCTGCACGAGAACTACTTCAACATGCGCAACAAGTTTGCCGAGCACGGCATCTCCGGCGCCGAAACGATGAAGTACCGCATCGACGCCAAGGCGCCGGTGTACAACGCAGAGCGCATCGCCACCACCGACTTCGACTGACGCCATGTCGGACGACGCGTCGTCCGTCGACCTGACGGGTTTGCGCATCCGCGAAGCGGTGCGCGCCCTGCTCATCGACGACGACCATCACGTTCTTCTGGCTCACCTCGCATTCCCCCTGCGCTCGGTGTGGGTGCTGCCGGGTGGTGGCCTCGACGCCGGCGAATCGCACGACGACGGGCTGCTGCGTGAGTTGCGAGAAGAGGTTGGCTTCACCCCCGAGGTGATCGGACCGCTGTTGTGGACACGCACGCACGTGATTCCGTTCATCGACGGACTGTGGGACGGCCAGCGCGACCACGTTTATCTCGTCCGTACGGACCGTTTCGAGCCATCGCCTGCATTGACGACCGAACAACTGCGCGCCGAGCACTTGGTCGACCTGCGCTGGTGGTCCCTCGACGACTTGCTCGCCGAACCCGAGACCACGTTCTTCGCACCTTTGCACCTACCGAAACTGGTGCACGAGGTGGCAACGAACGGCCCTCCCGCCGAACCGTGGCGGATCATGCAGCGCAGCACTCCCCACGCCTGATGCATCGTCAGTGAAAGTCGCGCGAGGCCAAACCCGCGGGAACCACCAACGCCGAAAGATGCTCGGCGACGATGTTCACCACACCCTCGCTGTTCTGCATGCGGCCGCGCACGAGAAGGGCGGGCGCATCACGCGCGACGAGGCGGAATCGTGCCCAGCATCCCTTTGAACACACCACGTTGACGAGACCCGTCTCGTCTTCGAGGTTGATGAACGTGGCACCGCCCGCCGTCATGGGTCGCTGCCTGTGCGTCACGACACCGGCCACGAGAACACGCGATGCATCGGGCAACGACGACAGTTCCGTGGCGGTGCACACGCCGAGTTCGGCCAACTTGGCGCGCAGAAAAATGGTGGGGTGACCGTTCGGGGCGATACCCGTGGCCCACAGGTCGGCGATCGCCTCTTCGACGGGCGCCATGCCCGGCAGAACGGGCGAACGCACACCGGTGGTGATGCCGGCGAGCCTGTCGGGTCGTGACTGCGCCACCGCCCCGGCCGCCCACAGCGCATCACGCCGTTCGCCACCGAATGCGGCGAACGTACCCGCCGTCGCCAACGACTCGAGTTGTGCGGCGTTCAGCGCCGGCACGCGACGCACGAGGTCTTCCATGTCGGCATACGGACCGTGTGACACGACACCGTTGGCAATGTCGTCAGCGAGATCGCGGCCGACGCCCCGCACCGACGACAACCCCAACCGCACGGCGAGTCCACTGGTCGACGATGCATCGGTTTCGAGCGAGGCCAACGCCGACGAGGTGTTGATGCAGGGCTTGTTCACCACCACACCGTGACGACGCGCGTCGCGCGTGAGCGAGTGCGGCGACCAGAAACCCATCGGCTGTGCGTTCAACAGCGCTGCACAGAAAATGGCGGGCTCGTGGAACTTGATGTAGGCCGAGGCGTACACGAGATACGCAAAGCTGACCGAGTGGCTTTCGGGAAACCCGTAGTTGGCAAAGGCCTGCATCTTGTCGAAGATGACGTCGGCGGTTTCCCCCGTGATGCCGCGCTGCGCCATGCCCTCGTACAGACGCTCGCGCAAACGTTGCATGCGCGCCCGTGACCGCTTCGAACCCATGGCCTGACGCAACTGGTCGGCCTCGGCTGCACTGAAACCCGCGACGTCGATCGCCATCTGCATGAGCTGTTCCTGGAACAAGGGCACACCGAGCGTTTTGCCGAGCGAGTTCTCGAGCAATGGATGCAGGTATGTGACGGGTTCTTCGCCGTTGCGGCGACGGATGTAGGGGTGCACCGACCCACCCTGAATGGGGCCGGGTCGGATGAGCGCCACTTCGACGACGAGGTCGTAGAAACGCCGCGGCTTGAGACGCGGCAGCGTGGCCATTTGCGCACGCGACTCGACCTGGAAGACACCCACGGTGTCGGCGCGGCACAGCATCGCGTACACGTCGTCTTCCTGCGGCAGACCGGCAAGGTCGAGTGGTGCACCACGGTGTTGGGCGATGAAGTCGACGGCGTTGTGCAATGCCGACAACATGCCAAGGCCCAGCAGATCGAACTTCACCAGACCCGCTGCGGCGCAGTCGTCTTTGTCCCACTGCAGCACGCTGCGGTTCTGCATGGTGGCCCACTCGACGGGACACACATGGCTGACGGGCCGATCACAAATGACCATGCCCCCCGAGTGAATGCCGAGATGACGCGGGTGGTCGAGCAACTGTGCGGCCAGTGCCGCCACGTCGTCGGGTGGCTGGTCGGGGTCGACACCGTCACGGGCCAGTGCCTTTGCCGCGTCACGCACGGCGGAACGCGTGCGGTAGGTGATGACGTTGGCGACCTGTGCCGCATGCGTGCGCCCGTAACGCTGGTACACGTACTGAATGACTTCTTCGCGGCGGCCGCTTTCGATGTCGATGTCGATGTCGGGCGGGCCGTCGCGTTCGGGAGAAAGAAAACGCTCGAACAAAAGACCCAACGCCACCGCATCGGCCTTGGTGATGCCGAGCGAGTAGCACACGACGCTGTTCGCCGCGCTTCCGCGTCCCTGACAGAAAATGTCGTTGCGGTTACAGAACTCGACGATGTCCCACACGACGAGGAAATAGCCGGCAAAGCCCAGGGTTTCGATGACGTCGAGTTCGTGGCGCACCACCGACCATGCACGGGCCCGCAACGACAACGTGTCGTCGGCCGATGTCGGCGGCGGTCCGTAACGGCGTGTCGCCCCCTGGATGACGAGGTGACGCAGGTAGGAAATCTCGCTCATTCCCCCGGGACACGGGAAGGGTGGCAGCTTCGGCGCAACGAGTGACAGGTCGAAAGCACAGTCGACGGCGATGTCGGCACTGCGCACCACCACACCCGGATAGCGCGCGAACATTCGCTGCTGCTCGGCCCCCGAACGCATGAAGGCGCTGGCCGCATGCGGCAACAAATGGTCGACGTCGTCGAGCGAACTGCGTCGACGAATGGCTGCCATCGCGGTGGCAAGCGGGAACTGTGCCGTCGATGCGTAGTGAACGTGGTTCGTCGCCACGCACACCGCACCCACCCGGTCGGCGATGCGTACGAGCGCATCGTTGCGCGCGGTGTCGAGTGGGTCGCCGTGATGCACCAGCTCGACGGCCACACGGTCGACGCCGAACACGTCGGTGATCTGACGCAACACGTGTTCGGCCGCGGTTGGCCCGTGGGCGATCAGCTGCCGCGCAACGGGCCCGTCGACACCACCGGTGAGAACCCACCAGTCACCGCGGCCCGCGGAAAGGTCGCCCAGCGAATGCACGGGGTTTCCCTTCGAGCCCGCCAGTTGCGCGGTGGTGAGAGCCTGCGCGAGACGCGCGTAGCCAACGGGATTGCGCGCAAGAACCACGATGCCGCCCCCGACAACCGGGTCGAGTTCCGCACCGAACACGGTGGGCAGGCCGAACTCACGCGCTGCCTCGGCAAAACGCACGACACCGTAGAAGCCGTTGCGATCGGTGATCGACACTGCGTGCAGACCGAGCACAACCGCGGTGTGCACGAGATGTTCGGGCGACGATGCACCGGCGAGAAACGAATAGTGCGACAGGCAGTGCAGTTCGGCGTACGCAGTGGCAGCCGGCGCGTAACGCAGGTTGTCGGGGGCCACGTAGGGCGCGCGCTTGGCCCCGAAGGCCGGACCATCACCACCACCGTTCGGTGCCTCCGACCGCGATGCGCGTGGCGCATCGGACAAACGCCGTTCGAGTTCGGTCCATGACACGTGCGGCGCATGAAACCCATACGACCCGAGCACGTCGCCGGTTGCGAGATCGGATGCAAGATCAGGGCCCCCCATGGGGCCTCACGATAGCGAACGTATGTTCGCTTCAGGCCGGGCCGAGGGCCAGTTCCCGGGCCCGCACCACCGCCCCGACCAGCCCTGCATCGGCCACGGCGGCCGCCTCGTCCCACGTGAACCACCGCACATGTGGACTCTCCCCCGCACCCGGTGCCGGGTCACGCGACCCGTCGGCAAAGAGCAGATACCGCAGGTCGAGATGCGTGTGCCCGCGCGGGCCGGGATGCACATCGACATGGAAGAACAACGGTCCCGCAACGGGGTGTGCAACGACGAGGCCCGTTTCTTCGGTTGCCTCGCGCAGCGCGGCGGTCGGCGGATCTTCACCGTGTTCGATGTGTCCCCCGGGCTGCAACCACATGTTCAACCGTTTGTGCAGGTGCAACACCGTGCCGCGCGGTGCCACTACCAAGGCCGACGCGGTGACGTGCACGGGGTCGGCATGTTCGTTGCACGGATCGCCGAGGCCCACCACCGTCTCGCGAAAGACACGCAGCGATTCACGTTCGCGATCATCGATGGCAACGTGGCCACGCACGATCTCCGACAATGCATCGACCGACATGGTCGTCAGTATTTCAGTCGTACGCCCCGACCAACCACCACGACCTGTTTTCCGACACCAACAGCCATGCCGTGTGCCGGTTGTCGATGTCGACGAGACACTGCATCCGGGCCATGCGCCGACGACGGGTTGCGTCCCACCAACGCTCTTCGACGGGCCACGGCCCGAGGCATGCAACGACACGGTGACGCCGCACACCGTCGACAACGAATTCGGGTTGCGAGGAAAACATGTGGCGTCCGGTGACGACGACACGCTGACCGTCGGCATCGACGACATCGACCAGCCGGCGCGGGTCGATCGGAACGGTGGGCACGATGCCCGCGATTTCCCCCGTCCATGTGCGGGGATGCACTTCACCGGGCGTGACGCGCTGACGGGCCGCAGCGGGGTCGCGAATTTCGACGCGCCCCGCGGGCACGAGAGCGAATTGGTGCATCGGGTCGCGGCCACCGCGCCATTCGGGAACACGCACGGCATCACCTGCGATTGCAACGAGACGCGCAACCGCGGCCCATGCCGCACGGTCGGCCTCGCCGTGCTCGCCCCACAGACCCAACTGTGTGGCGCGACGCGCCTCGACGGCCTGCACGTCGATCGACACGTGTGCAACACCGGCGGTGAGACCGTCGTCGAGCCACTTTTCGACCTGCCAACGCAAACGTTCGGTGAGCATGGGCGCGGTGAAACCGTGCGGGTGATACCACACACGCGAACACGCCTCGTCGTGTTCCGTCGTGAACACGGCAATGACACGACAGGCAACCAAACCGCGCGGTTCGAGCTGACCAACCATCTCGTCGGCAAGCAGCGATGCGGCAAAGACCACCGACGATGCGTCGGTCAGGGCCGTGTCGTGGTGTGCCTCGATGAAACACTGCGTGGGCAACGGCTCGGCACACACCGGATGCAGATCATCACCCGTTGCGAGAACGTACACATCGTCGCCGTCGGGGCCGAATCGATCGCCCAACATCGATCGCTCGACACCCACGACGGCACCGAGCGTGCCGAGACCGAGACGGAACAACAAGGAAACAACGTCGGGGTCGACGTGCGCATGGTTCTGCAGCACCGACACCGGCAGTGCGGCGAGAAAGTCGCGGTGCCGCGATGCGGGAACGATGCAGCCGCCCTCGCGGTCGGCGGCAACGCGTGCAGCGAGACGGCTCGACCCCACGCCCACACGCACGTCGTTCACGCCCACGGAGGTAGCCGCAGCCAAAATGCGCTCGACGACGGCCCGTTCGCCCCCGAAATACCTGGTGGGCCCGCGCATGGGAAGAAGCAATGCGCGCTCGTCGACCATCTCGATCATCGGGGTCACCCCGTCGAGCGCCTGGGCGAGACGATGCAGTTCACGGCCGTCGTCGCGGGGCAACACAACGACTGCAACACGCGTGCGGCTCATGACGACCCGTACACGACCCGAAGCGGGCGCGGGTCGGGAACGCGACGACCACCGAGGGTCACCCGCATGTCTTGCGCCGACAGATGACCATCGTTGACACCCGACCAGCTGCACCGCTCGACACGAAACTCGAGGTCGGCCGACACCGACCGTTGCGCTTCCCCACCGACGACAACCACGACACCGTTGCTGCGCGCCACCGCCGTTGACATGCGCCGCACTTCGGCCGGCGCGACGGTCGACGGAATCTGCGTGACGACGAGTTCGAATTCACCGATGCATGCGTTCATGCACGCCACCCAGTCGCATCGCGGGTCGACACACACCACACGATCGAGCTGCCACCCCGCATCGAAAAGAGCGCGTGCGTTGGGTGCAGTCGATGCACACCACGCGACCCACGCTCCTGATGCATTGGCCTCGGCCAACAACAACGCAGTGAGAGCAACAGGAGCCGTACCGGTGACGGCACACACCGACCCACGTGGCAAACCACCCGCAAGACCCGCGGCACGCAATGCATCGGCGATGCGAGCCGCCACGGGAATCAAACGATCGCGCTTCAGAACTGCGCGCGACAACGTGGTGACATTGGCGGCCGCAAGAACGTTGGCGGGAATCTGCTTCGTTGAAGCGGGTGACGACACACCGTCACTGTAGCGAACGTATGTTCGCTTACTTCCGACGTCAGCCGACGTTGCCCATGACGTCAGCCGACGTTGCGGTTGTCGCCGAAGTACTCGGCGCTGTTGTCGACCGGCGTGCGCGACGGCAGCTCGTTCATCAGCGCAACAAGGTCGCCCGCATTCGATGCCCATCCATCGGCACCAAGCGTTTCGGCGTGTTCGGCCGAGGTGACCGCGCGTCCACCGATGTAGATCTGTACCGACGGGTGCACGACTTCGCGCACGGCGTTGATTGCATCGACCGCTTTCGTGAGCGCACCCTCGGATGTCACGCTGACGCAGATCGCGGTGAGATCAACGGTGTGGCGCGCCGCAACGGCGAACGAATCGGCCGGCAGGTCGGCACCGAGGTCGTAGACCTCCCAGCCGTTCTGACGAATGAGGTCGGCCACCATCGACACCGGAAGCGAGTGGCGCTCGCCTTCGGGGGCACCAACCAGAATCGCACCGCGCGTACGGCCCCGACGCGCAAAACGCGGCCCGAGACGGCCCATGATGCGCGCAACGATCGCACTTGCACGGTGTTCGAGGTAGATCTCGAGTTCACCACGCGACCACTTGTCACCGATGCTGACGAGCGCCGGACTGACGACGTCGGTGTAGATCTCGTCCAGCTCGGCACCCGCTGCGAGCGCGGCTTCGACGACTCCCCATGCACCACGCGCGTCGCCGGCGAGAAGACGCAACTCGAGACGCTCGGACCACGGCGCACTCTTCTTCCTCGACTCTTCCGGGTTCAGCGGTTCACGCGACGACGCGCCGTCACGGAATGCTTCGAGGTCTTCGCGTCGCACGCGCCACGTTCCACCCGATTTCGCCGCCTGCAACAAGCCCAACCGCACATAGCGGTATGCCGTCATGTAGTGAACGTCAAGCAGGTCAGCCGCTTCTTGCAAACTGAGTTCTTCGCTCATGACGTGCCTTCTTGACGCAAACTTGGAGGGGAAATCCGGTGGGGAAACTCTTTTCGGTACTGCTTGCGAGTCCCGACTGTAGAACCTCGCGTCACTCAACGGGCGACGGAGCGAGCACGAAAAAGCCGATTTTTTAGGGTTTTCCGCTGCCCAAAGTTGCCGAAATTATTTGCCCAAACGGGCCCTGGCAGCCCGTGAACGCTCGAAAAGGTGCGGCGGCACGCGCTTGGCGGCCTCGCTGAGAGCCGGGCCGTCTCCCCCGTCGGCGGCAGCCGGTGCGGCGGTTTCTTCTTCGGCGACGAGATCCTCGAAAGCGGGCGGTTCCATGCCGGGCTTCCAGTACTGGTAGAGGTCGCGGACCACCTGTTCGAGGCCCTGCGCGCCTGCGCCCTTGGCAAGCTCGACGGTGATGACGTTGCCGTACACATGAACCGCCGACACTTGGCCGGTGGCGAACATTCGCTGGGCAACGACGGCTGCGGGACGCGAACCCTTTGCCTGGTCGGCCGAAGCGAAGCGCTCGTGGCCCATCCCTGTGAAACTGCGGTTCGCCTCGAAGCGAACCATTCCCAACTTCCCTGCCGGACCTTCGAGCACCGCAACTGGCTGACCCATGCCCGAGAATGTACTCTCCCGACATGTCACTTGAGGAGTTCACAACGGCGGCGACCAAGTTTCTCGAAGCCAACCTCGATCGCAAAGAGGCCGAGAAAACCTTCGTCTGGGGCGAGGGCTCCGACAAAGTCAACGTGTTCGAAGAACGCACCCGCCAACAGGAACTCGAGATGCTCGAGGAATCAAAGGCGTGGCGCCGCAAGAAATTCGATGGCGGCTTCGGCTGGATCACCGGACCAACCGAGTACGGCGGCGCGGGCCTCACTCCCGCCCACGAGCGCATCTTCAACCGCCTCGAGTCCGAGTACAAGGTTCCGAACCAGGGCTTTTTCCAGATCGGCCTCGGCATGGTCGCCCCGACGATCCTCGCGCACGCTTCGGCGGCCGCAAAAGATGCGTACCTGCAGAAGATGTGGCGCGCCGACATCGTCGGGTGTCAGTTGTTCTCCGAACCCGGCGCAGGAAGCGACCTTGCGTCGTTGCAGACGAAGGCGATCCGCGACGGAGAGGAATGGATCATCACCGGCCAGAAAGTGTGGACGTCGGGTGCGCACTACAGCGACATCGGCGAAATCATCTGCCGCACCGACGCCGACCAACCCAAGCACAAGGGTCTCACCGGATTCATCGTCGACATGAAAGCACCCGGAGTCGAAATTCGTCCGCTGCGTCAGATGACGGGCGGCGCCAGTTTCAACGAGGTGTTCTTCACCGAAGTGCGCGTTCGCGACGATCATCGTCTCGGCGATGTGAACAACGGCTGGAACGTTGCACTCACCACCCTCATGAACGAGCGCGCCGCAATCGGCGGCGGCGGTGGCGGAGCCGATCCCCTCACCCGCGTGTATGCGATGGTGCGCCACTACGGCCTCGACAAGGATCCCATCGTGCGCGACAAGCTCGCCGATCTCTACACGCGGTACCGCGTCGCTTCGTACAACAACCAGCGCGCCATGGCCAAGATCCGCGCCGGACAAACACCAGGACCCGAAATGTCGACGGCGAAGATGGCTCTCACCGACAACCAGCTACGGCTCTGCGCATTTCTCTCGGAAGTCCTCGGCCCGAAGATCGTCGTCGACACCGGCGAATGGGGCACCTACGCCTGGAACCAACTCATCCTCGGCA
>JBJTYJ010000082.1:0-2627 GCA_046082705.1 Actinomycetota bacterium
GGGCCGGACGGCTGAAAATGTCGCCCATCAGGTTGCGGGCAAAGACCGTGCTCCCCGCCCCCACGAAAACGACCCTCGGACCAGCCACGCGACCATCCTCGCAGAGCCGAAACCCTGCATTGACATAGGGAAATCCGCAAATAGACTTTTCTTCAGGAGTTGGGGCGACCCGCCGTGCCGATGCAAACCCAGGAACTTTCTTCTACAGCCCAGTCCAGCCGCACGCGCCTCATCGCGCGCGGGATTGTTGCTGTTCTCTTAGCCACTTTCGGCGTGGTCGCCAGCCCGACAAACGTCAACATCGCCTCTGCCGCAGGCGAAACACTCGTCACTCCCGCCGCCACCCGCATTGCCCCCTCCACTACAAACGCTGCGATATCCGATGACTTCAACATTGCGGGATACGCCGCGGGCACAACCCTGCTGGCAAACGTTTCGTTCACTTCCGCCAGTCCATCGAATACGACGTTTTCCATCAACACAACGACCGGTCTCACCCTTGGCTATGGGTACACCACGTGGAACGGCGTGCGTGACATCAGCTTCACGGGAACGCAAAGTGCGATCAACACCGCACTCGACTCTCTCACGGTGACAACCGGATCGGCCTCCGGAACGGCGATCCTCTCCGTGTCGGTCACCACGAGCGACGCCAACGTCTACTACTTCTCCCAGACTGGAAACTTCTACCGCGCCGTCACGGGTGCGGTGACCTATGGAACCGCCGAAGCCGCGACTACATCGGGTGCAAACAGCACCTACAAGGGTCGACCGGGATACATGGTCACGATCATGTCGCAAGCCGAACAAGATTTCGTCAACTCCAATGTCAACGTTTCGAACATCTGGATAGGCCTTTACGACACCGCCTGCGAGGGTCAATTCCGGTGGGCAACAAGTTCTTCACCCCAGTCCGGACAGTTGGCTTGGCAGTTGAACTCACTTCCGGGCTGTAGCTCTACCGCCCAATACCCATCGACAGCGGGCACGACGCAGTCAGGGATGTACGCAAACTGGTGCAACGGTGAGCCAAACAACTGGAGCGGCGTTGAAGATCACACGGTCACCAAATGGGGTGGCAACAACTGTTGGAATGACCTGCAGGACACAAACTCGGGATCGGTCGGCGGCTACATCATCGAATATGGTGACGCCCAGGCGTTCACCGATTTCCTCTCCAGCAACATGACGATTGCTGTATCGAGCACGCCGGGCCTGGTTGCCAGCGTCACCTCCGACCTTCTCAATGGAACCTACGCAAAGGGACAAAACGTTGACGTCAAGGTCAACTTCACCGACCCTGTCAACGTCACGGGTACTCCAACGCTCACCCTGAATGCAACGGGCAACGACAACGGCGCCATCGCTACCTACCTCAGTGGTTCGGGAACGTCGACATTGACTTTCAGATACACGGTTCTCGAGGGCCAATCTGCCTCTGATCTGAACTACTCGGCGACCAACTCGCTTGCCCTGAACGGTGGAACAATCACTCTGGTCAGTGGGGGCTCGAATGCGACGCTCACTCTGCCCGCAACAACCGCGAACGAATCTCTCGGTGGCACAAAGAACATCGTCATCTCGGCCGGAACATCAGACCTTCCCTCCTCTTCAATCACGGCCGCAAGCCTCGCCGCATATGCAACATCGACAACCATCTCGATTCCCTACACCGCGAGCGATCCGTCCACCACCATTCGTAACGTTCAGGCGTACTACAGCACCGCCGTCGGACTGACGTCACCTGTTTCATGCGGCACGACAACCTCTGCCGTCTCGCCGAACACGATCACCTGCGCGCTTCCTGCGACAAACACGACTTACTACCTCTACACCCGGGCAACCGATGCTGCCGGACAGGTCGAGGCAGCACCAAGCGTTGCCGACGACTCCGTAATTCTCGACACAACGGCACCATCGGTGACGTTTGGTGGCGCAACCTCCCTCGCACTTGGCGCATCGACCAGTGTGACGATGAACTTTGGCGAAACGGTGACGGGATTTGACGCGTCAGACGTGTCAGCGACGTTCGGCACGCTCACCGGTTTCACCGGGTCGGGCGCGTCGTTTTCGGCCACCTTCACCGCTTCGGGAACTCTCGGCGGCACCGCGGTGATCACAGTCGCGGCAGCCACGGCAACTGATGTCGCCGGCAACACAAACCCGGTCGCAACGAGGAATATTACGGTTGCAACGGCACCCAATAGCCGTACATCCTTCAACAGCTCCGGAACCAACTTCATCGTCGAGCGGTACACCACAGCCACAACCAGTTCTTGGGTTGCACCACGCGGTGTCAATGCAGTCGACTTGCTGGTCGTTGGCGGTGGTGGCGGCGCAGGAAGTCGCGGAGCAGGTGGTGGTGGGGCAGGTGGATTCGTCGAAGCCAACTCGTATTCGGTCACTGCGGGGTCGACCTACAACGTGACGGTCGGAGCAGGTGGCGCGGGCGCGCCTGCATCGACGACAAACAGCGGCTCGGCGGGTTCGGCTTCGAGCTTCCTCATCGGTGGCGTTGGTCTGACGGCAAATGGTGGCGGAGGCGGTAATGCGCATGGCAGCAACTCCGCCTCGGGCGGAAACTCCGGCAGCGGGTCAGGCTCGAATGCAACTGCATACCAGAACAA
>JBJTYJ010000083.1:0-2490 GCA_046082705.1 Actinomycetota bacterium
CAGATCGTTCATCTGAACGTCCGCAGTGATTTTTTCCATTGTTGCCAAATTGAGACCCATGTTCCCCCCTGTTGTCGGTAAGTGGTCTGTGTGACGCAAAGCACGTTACTACAACAAGCGTTTGGTTATCAAGGGGCCCCGGTCGATTACTCGGGGTCAGTTACCAGCGACCCGGCGTTCCTGGCCTGCCCAGAAAGGCTCGCGCAGAACCTTGCGCTGCACCTTTCCGACCGGGCTCTTTGGCAACGGGTCGGTTTGGAAGAACACCTCGGCGGGCTTTTTGTACGAACCAAGGACACGCGCACACAGGTCCTTCACGTCGTCGGCCGACACCGATGCCCCGGCAGCCGTGACGCACATCGCCGCGGGACTCTCGCCCCATCGCTCGTGGGGAATCGCGAACACCGCCACCTCGATCACTTCCGGGTGACCGAGAATCGCGTTTTCCAACTCGGCGGGCCAGATGTTGAAGCCGCCGGAAATGATCATGTCGTCTTTGCGGTCGAGGACGTAGAGGTATCCGTTTTCGTCGAGCTTGCCGATGTCGCCCGTCAGCACGAAACCGTCCCCCGACATGCGCTCTTTCGTCGCAGCGTCGTTTTCCCAAAAGCCCAGCATCTGTCCGTCGCAGCGAATCGCAATCTCGCCCTCGTCGCCGATGGGCAGCGCGACCGATGAGTCCTCTGGGTCCCTGATTTCAAGATAAGCGAAGGGAAGTGCGCGGCCCGCAGAACGGAGCGGATTCGAGCCCGGCACATCGGAGAACCACTCCTTCGGGCCCATCATGCACACCGGCAACGCCTCGGTCTGGCCGTACCCCTGGTACAACACGTCGCCGAATACTTCACGCGCAAGAAGCGCCGTGTCATCGGCGATCGGCGCACCACCGATTTGAATCACCTTCAGTGCAGAGAAATCCAGTTCCCGCGCAAGTGGATCGCGCGCCACGGCGTTCAGCATCGCAGGCACCATGAACATGAACGACAAGCTTTCATCGGCAATCAACTGCAGCGTTTCCTTGGCATCGAAGTGGTCGAGCAGCAGGTTGGGTCCACCCGACAGCCACGTGGGCGTGTAGAGATAACCACTTCCGTGCGAAATGGGCCCGACGTGCATGCAGACCTCGCCCGCGTCCATCGGCGGAAAGTTGTAGAACCAGTCACGGCCGGCCGCCAACCACGAACGATGGCTATAGGCAACACCCTTGGGCTTGCCGGTCGTGCCACCCGTGTGACGGATGATGTACCAGTCGTCGGGTTCGATCTCGACCATTGGATCATCCGTCGAAAACGACGCCAGCCACGCTTCGTAGCCCACGTCGCGCACAACAACGTGCTGCAGGTCGGCGAGCTTCGACGTCATGCCGTCCATGTCGCTGCGGTACTTGTCGGCAACGACAACGGCGCGACAACCCGTGTGGCCGAGCATGTGCTCGTGGCTCTCGATCGAGTTGCGGGCGTACAGCGGAACACGCACGACTCCGGCGATGGCCGCACCGAGAAAGAAGTCCTGCGCGTCGATCGAGTTGTCTTCCAACACACCCACCCGGTCGCCGGGCTTGAGCCCGAGCGAAAGAAGACCGTTCGCCATGCGCGTGCCGCGATCCCATGCTTCGGCGAAGGTGAGGGTGCGGTCGCCATGCTTCACAGCAAGGCGCTTCGAGTTGTAGCGCGCCGCCTGGCGCATGAGACCGGTGACCGTCAGGCCCTTCGCGGACTGGTTTGTCATGTGGTATTCCCTTTTTCTTCGTTTCTCTACGTTTGCGGCCCGACCGTGGGTCAGGAATTCTTCTTTGCGGCAAGGCGCCGCTCGATCGTGCGGCGCGTCACGCGGGCGAGCATTTCGCGGTCGGACCTGTCTTCCAGCAACTCGATGATCTCGTCGTCCGGTCCGTGCACGTAACAGGTCTTGTGGATGCCGAGATCCACCGGTGTCGACTTCGCCCGAAATCCGGCGTCGACCACCCGACGGTGCATGGCATCGACGTCATCGACCTCGAGTGCGACGTGGGTGACACCCTTGTCAGCAGGCTTGTAATCGGGCGGGAGGGGCCGCCCCGAGGGGTTGGCATAACACCACAACTCGACAAGTGAGTCACCCGCCGCCAACATCACCACCCGTCCCACCGTGTCGGTCATACCGACAACCGTGTCGAGCCCCGCATGTCGATCCACATCCATGTCCATGACGAGCTCGAGGCCAAGGACGTCGCGGTAGAAGCTGAGGGAGCGCTCCATGTCGGTGACGCTTATTCCCGTGTGGTTGACCTTCGTGACGCCCATCGCCCCCCCGTGCATATAATAACCAAACGCTCGTTTCATTTCACGCGGCATCGCGGTGTGCAGTGGGATACTCGTGAGAAGGGGGGAACATGCCACGTCCAAGTCGTTGGAACGACATCGTCGAGGCCGCAGCCGAGGCATTCCGAACGAAGGGCTTTGCCGCGACCTCTCTCGAGGACATCGCCTCAGCCGTCGGCATCTGGAAGGG
>JBJTYJ010000084.1:0-7778 GCA_046082705.1 Actinomycetota bacterium
TCGCCCGTTACAAGAACTGACCCGAAAGGACGGTGCCCATGGCTCTCGTCTCGTTCCAGGACCGCAGATCATTCGGCGAAGCGCTCGATGCGCTCGTCGCCGACGGTCGTCTCACACGCGCGGAGGCCGATGATCTGGAAATTGCGCCGCGCATCTTCATCCCCCTTCGCGAGGTTCTCGGCTATCTCGGTGGCCTCGTGGTGCTCGTCGGTGTCGTGTGGACGACCACGGCCGCGCTGGAAGACGCCTCGCCCATGTCGATCGCCGCGTTGCTCTACATCGCTGCGGCCATCGTCCTGTCGCTCGCCTTCTGGATGCAGGTGCGATTCACGCGCAACGACAACGTGCTGGGTCGGCGCGGTGGCGAAGTGGTCGAACTACTCGGTTCGGCCGCACTCGTTGCCGCGGTCGCCATCACCTTGAACGAACAGAACCTCCGCAGCGAACACGTGGCCCTGTGGATTGCTGTCCCCGGCCTGGTGTGGTCGTTTGCGCGGCTCGAGCGCTCGATGTTCGCCGCGACCATCACGTCGTGTTTCGCGTGGATCGCCGTCGTCGCGGCCTCGGTCTCGCTACTCGATGCGGGCGACACGTGGAGCGCCATCATCTTCACGCTCGGTGGGTTCGTACTCTTCTCCTTCAGCCTGTCCGAGCCGCCGTTTTCGTTCGCACCACACACGTACGGGGTGCTCACCATGATCTTCGCCTCGAACGACATGAACGGTGCCGACCGCAGCGCATGGTTCACCCTTTTCCCACTCACGGTCGCGGCGCTGTTGTTCCTCTACGGTGCCGCCGGATCACGGATCGGGGTCATGCTCGTCGCGGGAATCGCCGTCACGGCCGACGTCGGTGTCCTCGTCGGTCGCTCCATCGAAAGTGACGTGGTCAGTGGCCTCGTCGTCACCGCTGTCGGTGCCGCACTCTTGGCCGCCAGCGTCTACACCGTCACTTCTTCACGACGATCGTCACCGACTTCGTCGTCCTCGGCGTCGACCCGAACTTCTCCGTCGTGACGATGAGTTGGCACGTCGTCGCGCGCTTCGGCGCGGTGACGCGGGTGTTCGATTCGTTGAGGGTGCACCCACCTCGCACTTTCCACGTCGCCTTGCCACGCGATGCAGGTCTCACGTAGACGGTTGGCGAAGCAACACGACCTATTTTCAAGCTGACGACGGGCTTGGCCTCGAATCCCTCGGATGATGCCGTCGTGGTTCCTTCGGCGCCCTTCGGGGCGACCGTCACCGAGTACACAACCGCTGGGTCGAGGCCGCGGATGACGCACGATCCTTCGTTCGATGTGCACGTGCGACCGCCCGGCATCGCGGTGGCCGTGACGTAGCCCTGTTTTGCGGCCGGTTGCGACCACCACACCGTCAGAGAACGATCCGTCACGGCCTTCACCGCTGTCAGCACGGGTTTCGTCGCGACAACCGTGATACCGCTGTCGACAGGGAGAGCAGCTTGACGCTCGTCGGCTCTCACCGCTGCGGCCTCCGCGGCACCCTTGGCTTCGCGTTCGGTCTTTGCCGTTTCGCGTTCCTGTTGAGGCGTCGTGTCTTCCTTGCGCGGCGCAGCATCGTCCGGTGTCACGGCCCCCATCGCTGCATCAATGGCTCCGACCTTGGTGAGACGCATCACGAGCACGTCGACGTTCGTCGACTCGTCCGTGGTGGAAGCCGCCAGATACACATGCTCTTGCGCATCAACTGCACCGACGAGTCCCACCCCTGCGCTGTAGAGCGCATTCGTCGTTCCGTCGAACGATGCGACACCCTTCGTACCGAACGTCGCATCCAGTGCGCCAATCGATGTGAACTTTGCAATCGTCGCATTCGAAGTCACGTAGTCGGCTCCGGCGAAGATGTCGCGATAGCCGACTACATAGAGGTTGCCCCGACCATCGACCATGTAGTCGGTCACTCGCGTGAAGCCCACGGAATCGAGTTCGGCAACGGCCACACCCTTGGTGACGGCCTGACCGGCAGCGGTGAATACCGCCCACGAAACGGTTTGCGGGGACGCTGAACAGTCCTCCGCGCCGTCTATCAACCGGGGGTCATGGTCGATGACCAGCAAACCAACCACACCGGGCCCGCTTTCCAGCACCTCGTCCCATCGACAATCGTCATCACGTCGGATCCCCGAAACTGTCGTGTAACCGTTGCCACCGAAGCCGACGTCGACCGAACCATTGTCGACACTCACCTTGTACAGACGTATCTCACGACCGCTGTCATTGAACACGTCAGCGCGCAGCGCGAGAGAAGAATCATCGACCATGGTGACGGCGCGCTTGTCGGCCGAATACGACGAGACGCCGAGCGGCAACGACAGCGGCACTTCACGTGGTTCGCCACCGGCATCGGAGACGAGCAGCATGTTCGGTTCAAAGTCACGTCGGGTCGACCCCGTCGTGGCAAGACGTCGATTGCCAAGGATGTTCGCTGCATCCACCCACCGAACGTTGTTGGTGATCATTTCGTTGTTTACTTCCACTTCCTCGGAGTCGTAGGTGTCGAAGTCGCCGCGGAATGCCAACGGCTCACTCGCAAGTGCGGAACCGTCGTGGACGAAAGAGAACACCTGATAGGGCGCGTCGCCCGGCAACGTTCTGGAGGTGTGCACCAACAGTCGCACAACGCCGGCTGCATCGACCTTCATCGACGGCACCGACGTCCACGAGCCCTCGGCGGGAGAGATGTCGATGAGTTCGCGCACCGCCGATACGTCGGCCACATTGCAGAGGTTTGCATCGAAACATGTCACGGACGAGGTCGTTCGTTTCGTGGTGTCGTCGTAGACCTCGACCGAGAAGCGCTTGCCCTCGGAGGACAGATCGGCAATGAACTCACCTCGACGCGACAGTGCACCACCGTCGGCGCGGAATGGCATGGGAATGGGTCTCAGTGTCACGCCCTTCGTGGGCGATGCAGATGTGAACGTGACAGCATCATGGCCATAGTCGGCGAGCGGTGCGTATCCCGTTCCGTAGAACAGGCTCATCATGTGGACATCAAGCGAATTGTCGATATCGAGGATCACGTTCCGTAGGCGAACACTTTCGACATCGGGCCTGGTGGAATTCACGTACGCACCATTCGCGGCATCCATCGTGATTGGTCCGCCCGAACGCGGCGCTCGTGCCACCAGTCCCGTCAGTTCGACGGCGTCGGGACTCCACTGCTTGGCCCTGCGCGTCGGGTCGGGAATCCACGACGTCACCGCCGCACCGATTGCACCCTTCAGCGTGCTCAGCCCCGGGTCGGCCAACCTGACGTTCCACGCCGAGTTCGTGCCGAAGCTGGCCAGACTGTTGCGCAACGAGATCCTGCCCGACCCTCCCGTTCCGACGTCGCTGTCGACTTTTCCGTCTGCAGTGAAACCAACGATCGCCACGTCGGTCTCGGTGTACGAATCGTTCGATGTGTCGTACGCCAAACCCGCAACGACCAGACGCGGCTTGCCATCGTCGCCGATCTCACGCAGTGCGATGTCGTACACGTCGTCGATACCGGCCGACTTCGGAACCACGATGCGGCCTTGGTCGCCAAGCGTCGTGTTTGGGCGGCCGGAGGGAAGGTCGTAGAACTCGATCAATCCGGCTGCATCGCCGTCGGTTCGTGCAGTCGGAAACGACACCGCAAGCAAATCGCGTGACACCACCGTGTAGGCGTTGGGCACGGCCATCCACTCACTCGACTTGTCCGGCATCTCGATCGACACACGCCCCGCATCGCCGAATCCACCCATCGGATACGTCGCAGGGTTGTCCCCCTCGGTTGTGAATCCCTCGACGTGCAACGTCGTCGACGACTTGCCACTGACCGTGCGGCTCACCTTGGTGACCACGAAGATGTCGCGGAAATTCGCCACCCGTCGGCCGCGGGCGTCTTCGTAGCGAATTCGGCGGAATACCCGATTGTCGAACCGGGTCTCCACATTCTCGGCAAGTTGCACGGATGCGATTCCGCCACCGTTCTCACCGAAGCCCGACGTACCGACGTTGCGTTCGCGATCTTCCTCGACCGATGAGACCGTCGCCGAAACTTCGGGCTCGACACTCGATTCGCCGCCGCAGGCCATACCCAGCAGGGCAGACGCGACCATGAACCCAAGTGCTCTTGTCGATCGCCGCATCCCCGGTCCCCATCACGTCGGTTGAAATCCTGTTCAGACTACGACGACATGCCGACACAAACCCGTCGGGACCGGCGCGGTTAGCCTCGCTCGCATGTCCGTGCGGGGGAAGGCGTTCATCGCGGGTGCGTTCGAGCACCCGCTGCGCACCATCCCCAACAAAACCGTCGCACAGGTTCACGTCGAGGTTGCCGCGGGCGCCCTCGCCGACGCGGGCCTCACCTTCGCCGATGTCGACGGCTACTTCTGCGCGGGCGACGCACCGGGCTTCGGACCGTTGTCAATGGCCGAGTACATGGGCATCTCGCCCGCGCACGTCGACTCGACCGAAACGGGCGGTTCGTCGTACATCGTTCACGTACAGCACGCCGCCGAAGCGATCGCCGCCGGACACTGCAAGGTCGCACTCATCACGCTCGCCGGCCTCCCGCGATCATCGGGTGCGGGCATCGCAGGCGCCGGTCGCTTCGGCAACTCGCCCGAAGTGCACTTCGAAAACCACTTCGGCATGTCGATCGTCGCTGGTTACGCAATGGCTGCACGTCGGCACACGCACGAATTCGGCACGACATCACAGCAACTCGCCGAAATCAAGGTTGCAGCATCAACCCACGCCCAACACAACCCGAACGCTTTCCTGCGCGACGTCGTCACCATCGATGAAGTTGTCTCTTCGCGCATGGTGGCCGACCCGCTGCACATGCTCGACTGCTGCGTCGTCACCGATGGTGGTGGGGCTCTCGTCGTCGTCGCACCCGAGGTTGCCCGTTCACTTCAGCGTCACTGCGTGCCGGTGCTTGGCACCGGCACGGGTGTGAAGCACGTCGACAACGGCCGTATCGACCTCACCCACACCGCAGCCGTGCAATCGGGCCCGCGCGCGTTTGCCGAGGCCGGTGTCACCCCAGCCGACATCGACTACGCCTCCATCTACGACAGCTTCACCATCACCGTTCTCATCGCTCTCGAAGACCTCGGCTTCTGCGCAAAGGGTGAAGGGGGTCGCTTCGTCGCTGACGGCGCGCTGCAGGCACCCTTCGGCAAGTTGCCCTTCAACACCGACGGTGGAGGCCTGTGCAACAACCACCCCAGCAACCGTGGTGGCATCACCAAGGTCATCGAAGCGGTTCGCCAGTTGCGCGGCGAGGCACAGCCCGCGGTGCAAGTGCCGAACTGCGAGCTCGCCCTCGCCCACGGAACCGGTGGCAACCTCGCCACCCGCATGGGTTCCTCCACACTCATCTTGGGGAGAAGCCTGTGACGACACCGTTCCTCCCCCTTGCCGACGTGGAAACCACCGTCGAGAACCAACCCTTCTGGAGTGCGCTCCACGACGGTCGGCTCGACATTCCGTTCTGCGGCACCTGCGCCACGTTCGTCTGGTATCCCCGCGCCGTCTGCCCCTTGTGCCACTCCGGCGACGGCATTGCATGGCGCACGCTTCCCGGCACCGGCCGCGTGTATTCCTACACCATCGTCGCCAAGGGTTCGGGCCGCTGGAAGGAGTCCGGTCCGTACGTTGTTGCCTACGTGCAACTCGACTCGGGACTCGATGGTGTCGACGGCCCGCGCGTGCTCACCAACATCGTCGGCGATGACGTTCACGACAATGTGTCAGTTGATTCGCCCGTGCGGATGGTTGTCGACTGCGACGCCGAACGAATGCTTCTTCGGTTCACCATCGCATGACGCGGCGCGTCTAGGCCCCTGCGACGCGACGACCGCCAACCCACACCGATGTGATATCGGCTGGACCGGCGAGTCGCACGATCTTCTCGAACAGGCGCGCCTCGTCGTCGATGCCGTCCCAATAGTGCAAACCCGAATCGCCGGAGTCGGCATTCACAACGATTGCGTCGAAAGAACGTCCCGGTTCCACAAGCCCCGCAGGAATGCCCAACATGTTTGCGCCACCAACTGTCGCTGCGTGGAATGCAGCAACGACATCGATACGCGATTTCGCCACCCCGCGCTCGCTTGCGCCGCGCAACGCGTCGACTCCGTCTTCCAGCATCCGCGAAGCCGTCACGGCGTGCTGACACTGCGGCAACAAGCCGGGCAACGGCCCACCTGAAACATCGCTACCAAGACCCACGTGCACGCCACGTTCCTGTGCGCGGCGCAGCGGAAACACCGCATTGGCGAAGTACGAGTTCGACAGCGGACAGTGCGCCACACCGGCGCCCACGCTGCGAATGATCTCGAAATCGTCGTCGCACAAATGATCGCCGTGTGCCAGCACGGTGCCGCGGCGAATCAAACCAAACTCGGCCAGCATCTCCGCATCGCGCTTGCCGTAATGCTCGATCACGTAACCGTGTTCCCAGTCTGATTCCGAACAGTGCGTTTGCACCAGTGCGCCCGTACGCGCAGCCAATTCGCCCAGACCCAGCAACATCTCGTGGGAACACGCGGGAATGAACCGCGGCGTGATGATCGGCTCGACCAATGCATCACCCAGTGCACGAATCGCATCCACCGAACGTGCCGATGCCTCGACGCCTGCTCCTGCCGATGCATCGCGGTACCACTCGGGCGTTCCCTCGGGGTGATCCATCGCAACGCGACCCACGAAGGCTCGCTGGCCGAAGTGCGCACACGTCTCCGCCAGGCGCAGCGTGGCCTCTTCGTGGATGGTCGAGTAGTAAACGGCCGTCGTGGTGCCGTGGGCCAACAGCGTCGGTACCATCCGCTCCCACACATCGAGGCCGAACCCCGCTTCGGCGTACCGCGCTTCGAGAGGGAAGGTGTAGTCGAACAACCACTGTTCGAGCGGAATGTCGAGGCCAGTCCCCAACTGCGGCCACTGTGGCGCGTGAATGTGCGTGTCGACAAGACCCGGCAGCAACCGTTCGTTGCGCCCGAGGTTCACCACCTCATCCGCGGTCAAACATGCGTTGGCAGCCTCGCGTGACACCGCGGGCAGCACCTCGGCGACCACACCATCACGCACGACGACGGCGACGTTGTCGAGAATCTGAAGTTCCCGGTGCATCGGCGTTTGCATCACCGTGCCAACGACGACGAGCGACCGCGGAGAGTCGTTCACTTCACGACCAACATGCAATTTTCCTCGGCGGAACGGAAGGGATTCGAACCCCCGGGCCTTTTCGGCCTTCCGCTTTCAAGGCGGATGCATTTGTCCACTCTGCCACCGTTCCGTCAGCGAGGCTATCGCCGACTGCGCTCAGCGCGTGATGCGGCTGCGCAGGTGCGTTACCCAGTCGTCGGCGTCGCGCCAACGAACGTCCGCATGTTCGCGGGCGTTGTGCGCGGCCTGACTGGCAGCGGGGAACGACCCGAAGAACTTCACGCCACCCTGCTTGGCATGCAGTTCGCGCAATGCGTCGGCCATCAACTCGTCGCCCACGTGGCCGTCGGCATAAATGATGAAGCAGTAGTCGCCAAGACCACTGTTCTTCGTTGGCCGTGACTGCAGGTTGTCGATGTTGATACGTCGCGCAGCGAACTCTTGCAAGATCGAAATCAGGCTGCCCGGTTCGTCGGCACGCTGGAAGACCACGATCGCGGTGCGGTCGTGACCCGTCGGTGCGGGCACCGTGTCCTTGCCCACCAATACGAAACGTGTTTGGTTGTTGTCGTGGTCGGCAATGTCACGCGCAATCACGTCGAGGCCG
>JBJTYJ010000085.1:0-3055 GCA_046082705.1 Actinomycetota bacterium
CCGGTCTGCTCGACCCCACCGCGGGCTGCGTCACCATCGACGGCCACGCACCGGCAAGCATCGAAGCCCGAACGCTCACCAGCTACCTCGCCGACACGCCTGTGTTCTACGACGACCTGTCGGTGTGGGAACACAGCGAATAAGTCGCACGGAGGCACGGTGGCACCGACGGGGAACAAAACGCCGCCGATCGGCGCGACCATCTCGGTCTCTATGCCCGCGCCGAAGAACTACCACAACGCTTCTCGCGTGGTCTGCGTCAAAAGGCGGCAATTGCAATCGCCTTCATTCGCCCCTTCGAACTGCTCCTCGTCGACGAACCCTTCGTCGGCCTCGACGCCGCCGGCAAGGAAGCCCTCCTCGCCCTCTTCGACCAGGCCGCATCCGACGGCGCAACACTTGTCGTGGCCACACACGAACTGTCCTTCGTCAACCGCGTCGAACGCATCGTTGCCCTGCGCGACGGCCACCTCATCCACGACGGCCCACCCGCCGACACCGACATCGATGCCCTCGTACGAACTGACGCCGTCGGCTAGCCGCAGGTAGCCTCACCCCATGCTCGAATACGCCGCGCTCACCAGCGCCGACCCCTCGGAATTGGCCCGCCTGATGACCGAACGCTCGGCCCAGGGCTGGGAAATCCTCCAGATCGTCTCCACCGGTTCGCAGGTCACCGCCTTCGTGCGCCGCGCCGCCATCGCCGGAACCATCAACACCGGCACCGTCAACAACACCGCAACGGCACCCACACCCACAAACCCGACACCCACGTCGACCGTGCCATCGAATCCCACACCGGTCAGCCAGCCCGCCGCCACGGCAGCCTCCAGCAACCCTGTCACCGCAACATCCAGCAGCGTCGGCGACGCCGTGGCCCCCGCCGCCTGGTATCCCGATCCCTCGGGTCGTTTTGAATTGCGTTACTGGAACGGTTCGGCCTGGACCGAACACGTCTCGCGCAACGGCCAACAGTTCACCGACCCGCCCGTCGCCTGAACCCCGCGGCACCGCACCACCACACGCCCATGCGCATCACGCCCATCGGCCACGCAGGCATGCTCATCGACACCAAGGTTGTCAGCATCCTCTGCGACCCGTGGTTCGAACCCGCATTCTTTGGTTCGTGGTTCCCCTTCCCGCGCAACGACAAACTCGACCCCGCACTGCTCGCGCAGCTGGAAAAGCCCACGTACCTCTACGTCTCGCACATCCACGGCGACCATCTCGACGAGGCCTGGCTGGCCAACCATGTCGACAAGTCGACACCCGTTCTTCTGCCCGACTTCCCCACGCGCGAACTTGAACGCACGCTCGGCAAGTTGGGCTTCCGCACCTTCGTGCGCACGCAACACGGCATCGCCCAACCACTCACCAACGGCGTGTCGATTGCGATCCACGTCGAAACCAGCATCACCGACGGCCCCGGTGGCGACTCGGCCCTCGTCGTCATCGATGGCGACACCATCGCCGTCAACCAGAACGACTGTCGCATCCACGACGTGGATGCCCTTCGCAAGCACGGCCCCGTCGATATTCATCTGCTGCAGTACAGCGGGGCCATCTGGTATCCGATGGTCTACGACATGCCCGACGACGACAAGCGTCGCCTCGCGGAATCAAAAGTGGAATCGCAGTTCGCCCGCGCCGTTGCATACGCCGAAAGCCTCGACGCCCGCATTGTCGTGCCCAGCGCCGGCCCGCCCTGCTTCCTCGACCGCGAGCTGTTCCACCTCAACAAGGTGACGGGCAACGAGATCACCATCTTCCCGCACCAGCCCGAATTCATCGAGCGCCTCGCGAAAATCAACAAGCCCGCCCTTCTCAACATGCCGGGTACCACCATCGACGTCACCCCCAACAGCATCGACGTCACACACCCCGTCGCCGACACCGAACTGCACAACATCTGGGCCAACATCGGCACCTACCTCGCCGCCTACCAGGCCGATTGGCAACCGTGGCTCGCACAACACAAGGCCACGTGGCAAGCACCCACCGACACTCTTCTCAGCGAAATCCAAAAGTGGTTCCGGCCCCTCATGGCCATGTGTCCCACCGTGTCGGCTGGCATCGGTGGCAACGTGCTCATCCAAACCACCGGCCACGACGATCTCGGAATCCTGCTGCACTTCGAATACTCCGACGTCCAGCGCTACACCAACCAGCCGTACCGCTATCGCTTCGAGATCCAGCGCGAACTTCTCGAAACCGTCGTCGCCAACAAAGCCGTCGACTGGTCGAATGCGCTCTTCCTCTCAGCACGATTCCGCGCTTGGCGCGACGGCGACTTCAACGAGAACGTCTACAACTTCTTCAAGTCGCTCTCATCCGAACGCATGGGCCGCACCGAAGTCGAGGCCTACCGCAAGGCCACCGAAACCCCCGCCATCGCACAAGACGAAGTGCAGGTCGGCGACTACATCGTCGGCCGCTTCTGCCCCCACCGCCAAGCCGACTTCGGCATGTTCGGCGTCATCGAAGGCGACGAACTCGTCTGCACCCTCCACGGCTGGCGCTTCGACCTCGCCTCGGGCGCTTGCCGCAGCTCTGTCGGCAAAAGCGTCAAGATCCGCAAACGCGTCTAGCGCTTGAGTCGGCGAGAAACTTGTTGCTCAGCCGGCGTAACCGACGCAGATGCCACGGTGCTGCCTTGCCAACTTTGTAGATCTCCGATGACGGCACATCAACGACACCGATCTCTTTCAACGTCGCACGATCCAACGCGTGAAACCTTGATTCCGTTGCACCGGAGTTTTCCTTCTTGGCCAATCGGTGAGTCGATACGCCCACAATGACGTACTTGTCCTCAACCAAGAGTCCGCGTGTAAAGCCACTCACTTCCTGACGCCGAAGTTCGCGTCCCGCACGGTCAACCAGAACGACCGACGATGTCCCCGAGTCACAGACGTATATCCCTTCTGTAGTCGGCGTCGGTGAATGCGGCAACGTGAATGAACCGATCCGCTCGCCGGTTGTCAGATTCATCAAGAAACCACGCCCGGTCGGATCTTCGTTCCACACCGGACCCTCAGTTGGGTCGGAGAAAAGCGTT
>JBJTYJ010000086.1:0-8576 GCA_046082705.1 Actinomycetota bacterium
GAATCTCGATCTCTCCGCCGCGCACCGCCCCCGCCGATACCTCGACGGGAAGATGACCTCCCTTGTCGATCGGGTTGACGTGCGCACCGAGCGCTGCGAGGGCATCGTGGAGATCGGCCATCGGGCGACCCCTCAGCGCTCCACCACCGTCGATGATCGTTCCGCCCGCTCGTAGCGCGCCGACCGCGGTGAGGAACCGCGACGTCGTTCCGGCAAGGCCCGCGTCCACCCGCGCAAATCGAGTGGAGTCGATGTCGAGGGCCGAATCGAAACGAAACTCGCCATCGGCCACCTCGACGACGGTCGCACCGAGTGCACGCAGACCGCGCACCATCGCCACGGAATCGTCCCCATCGGACACGTTGGTGACGGTCGTACCCTCACCTGCGAAGGCCGCACACACGAGAGCCCGGTTCGCGATGCTCTTCGATCCCGGAATCGCCACGGTGCAGTCGATGAGTGAATCGAAGACCTCGAGCACGGATGACACGACAGTCACCGCCCCGGTTTGAAACCACGGGCGATCAGGCCCCCGCGCAACAACTCGACCTGACCCGCTTCGACGAGCACCACGGCGACACCGCGGTCGCCCTCGGCCGAGTGCACGACTTCGAAATTCGCAAGGTTCACGTTCAACTCCGCCGCCAACGTGAAGATCTCAGCCGCCGAACCCGGACGGTCGGGAATCGGAATCCTCACTTCGACGGCATCCTCGAGAGAGCGCACGCGTGCGGGGAGATTGCTGCGCGCCTCGCGGGCCCTCAACAAGAGTTTCTCCAGTCCTGCGGAGTCCTCGGTTTCGACGGTTCCGCGGAGGTCGATGAGACCCGCGATGAAGTCGTCGAGCGTCGCCACGATCGCCTCGCGGTTGGCGCGACAGATGTCGAGCCAAATCCCCGGCTTGCTCGAAGCGATGCGTGTCATATCGCGGAAGCCACCGGCTGCCATGCGCAACAGCGAAGCGTGTTCCTCGGATCTGCGATCGGCAAGGGTCATCAATGTCGCTGCGGTGAGGTGCGGCACATGGCTGACGACGGCGATCAACCTGTCGTGGTCGTCGGCGGACAAAGCGAGGACGTTCGCCCCCAATTGGTTTGCCACACCGGCAGCGAGAGCGAACACCGAGTCGGGGGTTTCGGAGGTTGGTGTGAGAATCCACGTGGCACCATCGAAGAGAGTCGGGTCGGCTCCGTCGAGGCCCTCGAGTTCCGAGCCGGCCATTGGGTGACCACCGATGAACCGGGGGTTGGCGATGTCGGCCACCAGCGGGCCCTTCACGCTGCCGACATCGGTGACGACACCCTTCGTTGCCGCCAACGCCGCAGCAACTTCCCCACGCAACTGCAACACGGGAACCGCGACGAAGGTGATTTCGGCTTCGGGGCTCAACCCGACGGCCGAAACGATGCCGCGTTCGACGGCCTGGTTGGAGCGACCCGGGTGCGGGTCGGAGCCGTGCACGCGCCAGCCCGACTCGACCAGACGTGCGGCGATCGAGCCACCGATCAAGCCGAGCCCAACCACGTTGGCGCTGCGTTCAACCGCGTCCGTAGCCATCACCCCGAGACGCTACCGACGGGCATCGCCCGCCATCGCCTCAATTAGCGCCTTGCGTTCGGCAAGTGACAATTCTCTCCACGCTCCGGGCTTCAACCGGGTGTCGGTCAGCGGACCGATTCGCGTGCGAACCAACCGTTCGACCTCGTGGCCGATCGAATCGAACATTCTCCGCACCTGACGGTTGCGGCCCTCGTGGATCGTGATCGACACGGTCGAGTCGCTGCGCTGGCTCACCTTCGCCGTTGCCGTCGGACCGTCCTCCAACTCGACCCCGTCGCGCAAGCGACGCAATTGCCCCTCGGTCAAGCGAGCGTTGCCACGCAACGATACGACGTACTCCTTTTCGACACCCTTGCTCGGGTGGGTGAGGAAGTGTGTGAGCTCACCGTCGTTGGTGAGAAGGAGCAAACCCTCGGTTTCACCGTCGAGACGCCCGACGGGAAAAACCCGTGGGCTTTGCGGAACGATGTCGACGACGGTTGGTCGGCCCTGCGGATCACTGGCAGTCGAAATGACGCCACATGGTTTGTTCAAGAGGTAGTACACCAAATCGGGACGAGCGCCGATCGGAACTCCATCGACCGCGATCGTGTCAACGAGAGTGTCGACCCGGCGACCAAGTTCCGCAACCTCGCCGTTGACCGTCACACGTTCGTCGGCAATCAACTCCTCGCACGTGCGACGACTCCCCCAACCCAAAGCCGCAAGAACCTTCTGCAGACGTTCGCCCTCGGCGGAGGGGTCGTGCGAATCAGTTGTCGGAGGCTGGCGCATTGCCGACGGCTCCGCCCGGATCGGCCTCGATCGGCGTGATTCGCAACGTCGCCTCGAGAGCTTCGACGATGTCGGCATCGGGAACGAATTCGGCAAGTGGAGGCAGATCGCCGACGGAGTTGATTCCCAATTTCTCGAGGAAGAGCGGTGTCGTTCCCCACAGCACCGCCTGACCGGGACCGTCGTCGCGGCCACGCTGTTCGATGTAGCCGCGACCCTGCAACGTACGCAACACCGCATCGGGATCGACACCGCGAATCGAGGCGATCTGGAGACGCGAGATGGGCTGCTTGTAGGCAACGATCGCCAGCGTCTCGAGGGCGGCGGCCGACAGGCGCGCACGGTGACCGTCGAGCACGAAGCGCTCGACATACGGCGACACATCCGGGTGACTCTGGAACCTGTAGCCGCCCGCAACCTTCACCAGTTCGAAGCCGCGACCCAGTTCTTCGTAGCCCGACTTCAATTCCGCAACGATCGCCTCGACGCCTGCGACGGGCATCTCCAGCAGTTGGGCGAGCATTTCGACGGGAACGGGTTCGATCGCAACCATGATCACGCCTTCGATCACGCGCGCTGCGTCATGGTTCTTAGCCGTCGACATCGTCAGCCCTCGTAATCGTCGATCGTAAACGCAGCACCGGCCGCCGCCATTTCACTGCCTATCCAACGCACCTGAATGTCACCGAAGCGATCGGCCTGCTCGAGATCCACGAGACCCTGCTTGTACAGCTCGAGCAGCGCGAGAAAGCGCACCACCACCTCGAGCCGCTCGATCTGCGACTCGGTCAACTTGCGAAACGTGATCGACCGGAAGCCGGGCAGGGTCGACACGAGCTCGCTGACCGCATCGGCGACACTGGCCCGAATCGGTGCCACGTGATATAGATCGATACGCGGCTCCGGCTTCGGAGTAATGGCCCTGACGAGCGCACGCACCAACTTCTCGGGCGTCACACCCTCCATGAGGTCAGGCATCAGGTCGGCGAAGCGTTCGTCGGGCCCCGTCACACGCGGAAAGGCCCTGTCGGCCAGATCGGCGAGCTGCTGCAGCACCCGCGAGACGTCCTTGAAGGTCTTGCACTCGAGAAGACGCGCGAGCAACAGATCGCGCTCTTCCCACAGGGCGAGCTCTTCGTCGAGATCGACGTCTTCCCTGCCCGGCAGCAGGCGACGGGCCTTCAGCTCGACGAGGGTCGCGGCGATGAGCAGAAACTCCGTTGCGATCTCAAGGTCGAGATCCTGCATGCGGTCTATCTCGGCGAGGTAGGCGTCGACGATGTGTGCAAGCGAGACCTCGTGAATGTCGACCTGTTCACGGAGAATCAGGTGCAACAGCAGGTCGAAAGGGCCCTCGAAAACCGGCGTGGAAACTGCGTACGGCACCGTGTCGAACTTACTCGCCCCGACCCCGAACCGACGAGTACCATCCGCCCGTGGCCCGCGTTCTTTCGTGCATTCAACCCACCGGCGTCGTGCATCTCGGCAACTACCTCGGAGCCCTGCGGGAGTGGGAAAAGGGCCAGCACAAGAACGACGTCTTCCACGGCATCGTCGATCTGCACGCCCTCACGATCACCGACTCACCCGGAGTCCTCGGCGCCAACTCCCTCGACCTGTCGGCGATGCTCTTCGCGGTTGGCCTCGACCCCGATGTCGCAACCATTTTCGTTCAGAGCCACGTGGTCGAGCATTCCGTGCTGGGTTGGATCATGGAGTGCACGGTCTCCTTCGGCGAGTTGTCGCGCATGACCCAGTTCAAGGACAAGTCGGCCAAGCGCGAGGCCGACTTCGTGTCGGCCGGTTTGTTCACGTACCCAGCCTTGCAGGCCGCCGACATTCTTCTGTACGACGCGAATGAAGTTCCGGTCGGCGCCGACCAGCACCAGCACATCGAGATTACGCGAGACATTGCGATTCGCTTCAACCATCGCTTCGGCGACACCTTCGTGATTCCGAAGGCCGTGACGCCCGCCGAAGGAGCGCGCGTGATGGACCTACAAGAGCCCACGAACAAGATGTCCAAATCGGCCACCACCGACGCGGGATGCGTCTACCTGCTTGACGATCCCGCCGCAATCGTGAAGAAGTTCAAACGAGCGGTTACCGACTCCGACAGCGAGGTCTTCTACGACCGCGAAAAAAAGCCCGGGGTTTCCAACCTTCTCGACATTCTTTCCGCGGCAACCGGCGCAAAGCCCGGGGACCTGGCCGAGCGCTACACACAGTACGGAACGCTAAAGAACGACACGGGTGAAGCAGTTGTCGAACTCGTCCGTCCGATCCAGGCCCGCTACGCGGAATTGATGGCCGACCGTGCCGAGTTGCAGCGTCTCTTGCGCAAGGGCGCCGACAAGGCCCGTGCGGTGGCATCACAGACCCTCGACCGCGCCAAGAACGCGATCGGCTTCCTGCCCTACTGATCGCCGTCGTCGGCGGCACGCAAGACAACCGCAACCGAATCGTTTGCAGTTCCCGCGACCAGCTCGACCGTGCGCGGATGCACTCCGATCGACCGCAACATCTCTGCACCGATGCGCTCGTGGTCGCGGTATCTACGCATGGTTGGCGTCACCGGAGCGATCGTCGCGATACTCCGCGCAAGGCGACCCATCGACACCTGCGACTTGCCGAGGTCGTGCAGCAGCGCGCCGGCGACTTCTTCGCGTACCGCCCCGGGACATCCGGCCACGAATCGACGCGTGACTGCCACGGCATGACGCCTGTCGCGTGGGTCCATGCGCAACCAAAGTTCGAGCTCGTCGGGGGCCAACACCGCCGAGGCGAATGCGGTGTCTTGCGACTCACTTGTCACGGGCCGGCCCATTTCGCGGAATCGCGCGACGAGATGAACGATCTTGTTCGACTTCACTCGGACTTCTTCGTGCGTCGGGCGCGTGGATGCGCCTCGGTGTACACCTGCCACAGCCGCTCCTGTGAAACACGCGTGTAGACCTGCGTCGTCGTGATCGACGCGTGACCCAACATCTCCTGCACGATGCGCAAGTCGGCACCATGGTCGAGAAGATGGGTCGCACACGTGTGGCGCAAGGCGTGTGGGGACACCTCGCGGTCGATGCCCGCACGCAGCCCCGCGTCGCGCACCACTTGAAAGGCAACCTGCCGACTCAGTCGCGTACCGCGCCCGCCGAGGAAGACGGCATACGAGTCGTCTTTCTTCCGCCACCGCAGTGGCTCCATCGCGAAACGCCCCGATGACAACCACAACTCCAGCGCCTCGTGCGCCACCGACCCGAACGGCACGACACGCTCCTTCGAACCCTTACCGAACAGCCGAACGAGCGATGCCTCCATGTCGAGATCGGCGAGGTTGAGTCCGCATACCTCCGACACGCGCGCCCCCGTTGCGTAGAGAAACTCGAGCAAGGCCCGGTCACGCAGATCGCGTGGCTCGTCACCCGACACCGATGCGATGAGGCTCGTCACCTCGTCTTCGGACAAGGGCTTCGGGATTCCGGCGGGCTTGGAAACACCTTCGGCAAGACCCGCCGGATCATCTCGCCGGAAGCCTTCCTCGACCATGAATCGGTGCAACATGCGTATTGCCGAGAACTGCCGCGCCATCGACGACTTCGCGGCGCCGGACGCGCTGCGCTCGGCAAGAAACCGCTCGATGTCAGCCACCGACGCCTCCCCCGGGTCGACCCCTTGCGAGTGCAGCCACGCGTCGTACTGGGCAAGATCCCGTCGGTAAGCGTCGATGGTGTTGTTGGCACGACCGCGTTCGACCACCAGCCAATCGAGAAACTCATCTATCTCGGGAGAAGTGGTCTCAGGTGACGTTTCGGAGGACGATGCCATTCAGCACAATTCTGCTACCCACTGCAGGCCGATAATCGTCTTCGAGTCGGTGATGCGGCCACGTCGGCATTCATCGAGAGCCGACGCAACGCTGAGCCGACGCACCTCCATGAGGTCTTCTTCGGGTCCGTGGCGTTCCACCGCTACGTCCACAAGGCCGCAACAGGCAAAGATCTCGACCGTCGAATTGGTGATGCCCGGTGCCGAAGCCATCACGCCGAGGTATCTCCAGTGTTCTGCCGCCAAGCCGGCCTCTTCGGCAAGTTCACGGCGTGCCGTCGTCTCGGCGGGCTCGTCGGCGATATCACGCATACCGGCAGGTATCTCCCACATCACTTCGCCAAAGGGCGCGCGGTACTGACTGACGAGCACGGTTTCAACGCTCGCCATGTCGCGGCCACTCAGGTCTTCGAACGACCGCACATCGAGCACGACGACGCCCACGGCCCCCGGCGAGTCGACGTAGGTCCGAACGAACTCCTCTCCGGTCGGCGACTCGAGATGGTCCTCGACGAGGGTCCACACCGCCCAATCGTGAACGGCGCGCCGACGACGGGAGTGAAACATCGACCTGCCGCGCTCAGGCGTTCGAGATGTGGCGACCGACCGCCGCGCGGTTGGCGAGCGACGCGCCGATGAGGCCGACGAACAAGGGATGGGCTCTGTCGGGGCGGCTCTTGAACTCGGGGTGGGCTTGCGTACCGACCCAGTACGGGTGGTCGACGGCTTCGATGAATTCCACCAGGCGCCGATCGGGCGACGCACCGCTGCACAGGAAACCGTTCTCCTCGAAGCGCGAGCGGTAGGCCGAGTTGAACTCGTAGCGATGGCGGTGACGTTCGCTGACGACGGGCTCGCCGTATGCGTCGGCCACCTTCGACCCGGGCGTCAACACCGCGTAGTACGCGCCGAGGCGCATTGTGCCGCCCTTGTCGCTGACATCCCGCTGGTCATGCATCAAGTCGATGACGGGATGCGTCGTTGCGGGGTCGAATTCGGTCGAGTTTGCGTTCGTCAAACCAAGAACGTTGCGCGCGTATTCGATGGTCATCACCTGCATGCCGAGACACAACCCGAGACATGGGACCTTGTTCACGCGTGCAAACTCAGCGGCGGCAATCTTGCCCTCGATACCACGCGGCCCGAAACCTCCGGGAATCACGATGCCGTCGAGATGCGACAGGCGCCCCGCCGCGAGCAATCCTTCGACTTCTTCGGCCTGAATCCACTCGATCTTGACCTTGGCGCCGTGGTGGAAGCCCGCGTGCTTCAGGCTCTCCACCACCGACAGGTACGCATCCTGAAGATCGACGTACTTGCCGATCAAACCGATGCGTACCGGCGTGATCGAATCTTCGACGCGCTGCACGAACGACTGCCACGGGGACAGGTCGATCGGCGAATCAAGTCGCAGTGTCTCGCACACCACCGTGTCGAGGCCTTCCTCGTGCATGATGAGCGGCAACTCGTAGATGTTGCGCGCGTCCGCGGCGTTAATCACGTTCGCCTCGAGCACGTCACACTGGTTCGAGATCTTGCGCTTCAGGCTCTGGCTGATCGGCTCTTCGCTGCGTGCCACGATGACGTCGGGCTGGATACCGCGACTGCGCAGTTCCGTCACGCTGTGCTGGGTGGGCTTGGTCTTCTGCTCGCCACTCGGGCCGATGAAGGGCACCAGGGTGACGTGGATGTAGCAGACGTTGTCGCGCCCCGCCTGGTTGCGGAACTGCCGAATTGCCTCGAGAAAAGGCAGGATTTCGATGTCACCCACCGTGCCGCCGACCTCGGTAATGACGACGTCGACGTCGTCGGTCGACACCCGGTGGATGCGCCGCTTGATCTCGTCGGTGATGTGGGGAATGACCTGCACGGTCTTACCCAAGTAGTCGCCCCGCCGCTCGGCGGCCAGAACGGCTTGATAGATCGAACCAGTCGTGGCGTTCGAGGCGCGCGAGAGATTCTCGTCGATGAATCGTTCGTAGTGACCAAGGTCGAGGTCGGTCTCACCACCGTCATCCGTGACGAACACTTCACCGTGCTCGAAGGGGTTCATCGTGCCCGGGTCGACGTTGATGTACGGGTCGAGTTTCTGCATCGTGACGCGCAAACCACGCATCTTGAGAAGACGGCCGAGCGACGAAGCGGTCAGGCCTTTGCCGAGCGAGCTCGCTACCCCACCGGTAACGAAAATGTGCTTCGGCATGTGAACCTCCCGTCAGTGCCACGACATGAGCACGACGGGATCTCAGAATACCACCGCAACGGGCCCGAGCGGGAAACCGGGCTCAGACCGCGAGCATGTCGCGGGCCGTTTGCAGCGCCGACGCCTTGGCCTGCCCGCCCGACAGCATGCGGGCGACTTCCTCGATACGTTCCTCGCCATCGAGCACACCCGCCCGCACGAACGTCTCTTTCTGTTT
>JBJTYJ010000087.1:0-3708 GCA_046082705.1 Actinomycetota bacterium
TCACCCGTGTGCACACGACCCTGCTCAACCTTGCCGGTCACGACCGTGCCACGACCCGTGATCGTGAACACATCCTCGATCGGCATCAAGAACGGCTTGTCCAGCTCACGCTGCGGCTCAGGAATCTTCGTGTCACACGCAGCCATCAACTCCATCACCTTGTCCTGCCACGCACTGTCACCCTCAAGGGCCTTCAACGCCGACACACGAACAACCGGAGCATCATCACCAGAGAACTCGTACTCGTTCAACAACTCACGAACCTCGAGCTCCACCAACTCGAGCAATTCCTCGTCATCAACCATGTCCGACTTGTTCAACGCCACCACGATGTAAGGCACACCCACCTGACGAGCCAACAACACGTGCTCACGCGTCTGGGGCATCGGACCATCAGTCGCAGCAACCACCAAAATCGCGCCGTCAACCTGAGCAGCACCCGTGATCATGTTCTTGATGTAGTCAGCGTGACCCGGCATATCGACGTGCGCATAATGACGATTCGCGGTCTCATACTCAATGTGAGCAATCGAAATCGTGATACCACGCGCCTTCTCTTCAGGCGCCTTGTCAATCTGATCAAACGGCGTGTACTCCGCCAACCCACGATCAGCCAACGTCTTGGAAATCGCCGCCGTCAACGTCGTCTTCCCATGGTCAATGTGACCCATCGTTCCAATGTTCACGTGAGGCTTCGTACGCTCAAACTTTGCCTTCGACATTTCTTGCTACTCCGTTTGTTCTGTGGGTGGTTTGGTGGATTTCTTGAAACTGGTTTGGTAGCGGCGATCGGGATCGAACCGATGACCTTCCGATTATGAGCCGGATGCTCTGACCAACTGAGCTACGCCGCCATCGCCGTGCCGGGTTGATCGGAACCTGGCGGAGCCCTCTGTGGGAATCGAACCCACGACCTTTTCCTTACCATGGAAACGCTCTGCCGACTGAGCTAAGAGGGCGTGACCCGGGCGGACCCGAGACGGGTGCTGATGCTATCGGCGGATTTTTCGGGTTCTCCGCCCACTCCGAGGGCTAGTTTCGGGGGCGGTGTCGAGCATGAATGAGCCCCTGGAACACATCGCCCTCCGGCCCGCAACCGTGGCCGACGCAGCCGCCATCGCCGCCATCTACAACCACGAGGTCGAGCACACCACGACCACCTTCGATCTGGTCCCCCGTACCCTGGCCGACCAGGAAGCCTGGATCGCCGCCCGGACCGGCGCCTTCAGTGCAATCGTTGCGGTGAACGCCGAAGGTGAAGTTCTTGGCTTCGGCGCCCTCTCCCCCTACAAGGAACGGGCTGCCTACCGGACGTCGGTCGAGGATTCGGTCTACGTCGACCGGTCGCTGTCGCGCCGCGGCATCGGCCGCCTCCTTCTGACCGCACTCCTCGAGGTGGCTCGTGAGTCGGGTTTCCACGCGGTCTTCGCCCGTATCGAGGCAAGCGGCGCCGCATCGCGTGCGCTGCACGAGGCCTGCGGGTTCCGCCTCGTCGGTGTCGAGGTCGAAGTCGGCCGCAAGTTCAACCGCTGGTTAGACGTCGCGCTGATGCAATGCCTCTTGCATGAAACGAAAAACGACTCCGTCCGTTGACCGGGCGGAGTCGTTTTCGGGTTGGGCTGTTTTTAATGCGGAGCCACCCGCAGTGGGCCGGGAAGGATTTGAACCTCCGTAGGCAATGCCGGCAGATTTACAGTCTGCTCCCTTTGGCCGCTCGGGCACCGACCCTTTGCGGGGGGAAGGCTACAGGCTGGGTAGCGTTTCGCACATGCCCTCATTCGACATCGTCTCCGAAGTCGACCGCCAGGAACTGCGCAACGCGGTCGACCAGGCCCAGCGTGAAATGGCCAACCGCTTCGATTTCAAGAACACCAATTCCTCCATCGAACAGAACGAGCTGGTGATCACCATTCGCACGATCAGCGAGGAAAAGGCCCGTGCCGTGCGCACCCTCCTCGAGGAAAAGTTCGTGAAGCGCGGCATGTCCTTGAAGGGCATCGACTGGGGCAAGTTCGAACAAGCCTCGGGCGACACCGTCCGCCAGGTTGTCACCGTGAAGGTCGGCATCAACTCCGACAAGGCCCGCGAAATCAACAAGCTGATCAAGGAAAAAGGCCCGAAAGGCGTGTCGAGCCAGACCCAGGGCGAACAGATCCGCGTGACCGGCAAAAAGCGCGACGACCTGCAGGGCGTCATTGCGTTGTTGAAGGGATCCGACCTCGAGGTCCCGTTGCAGTTCGAGAACTTCCGCGACTGAAATTCGACCCGTGTTGTTTCAGTCTTCGGTGGACTGAGCTGCGCGACTCTGCAGTTCGGTCACGACGCTTGCATCGGCAAGCGTCGTCGTGTCACCCAGGTTGCGGCCTTCGGCGACGTCGCGCAACAAACGACGCATGATCTTGCCGCTTCGCGTCTTTGGTAGGTCGGGCGTGAAGTAGATCGTCTTTGGTTTTGCGATCGCGCCGATTTCCTTCGCAACGTGGTTGCGCAGATCGGTCTCGTTCACTTGCGCGCCACCGCGCAGGGTGACGTAGGCGATGATCGCCTGGCCCGTCGTTGCATCGTTGGCACCGACAACCGCCGCTTCGGCAACGCTGGGATGCGACACGAGCGCCGACTCGACTTCGGTCGTCGAGATGCGGTGACCCGATACGTTCATCACGTCGTCGACACGGCCGAGCAGCCACAGGTAACCGTCGTCGTCGAGCTTCGCGCCGTCACCGGCGAAGTACCGGCCCGGGAACCTGCTCCAGTAGGTCTCCTTGTAACGCTCGGGGTCGCCCCAGATTCCACGCAACATTCCCGGCCACGGGTGCGTCAGGGTGAGATAACCGCCACCCTTGGTGACGGTGTTGCCGGACTCGTCGACAACTTCGGCGCCGACTCCGGGCAACGGAAACGTCGCCGATCCGGGCTTTGTCGTGGTCGCGCCTGGCAAGGGGCTGATCATGATGCCACCCGTTTCGGTTTGCCACCAGGTGTCGACGATCGGACAGTTCCCACGACCGATGTGCTCGCGGTACCACATCCATGCTTCGGGATTGATGGGTTCACCGACACTGCCGATGACACGCAACGACGAGAGATCATGCTTGGCGGGTTCCTCGGTTCCCCACTTCATGAAGGTACGGATCGCCGTGGGGGCGGTGTAGAAGATGGTGACGCCGTACTTTGCGATGATGTTCCACAAGCGATCGTTACCCGGGAAGTTCGGAACGCCTTCGTAAATCACCTGCGTCGCGCCGTTCGACAATGGCCCGTAGACGATGTACGAGTGACCGGTGATCCAACCCACGTCGGCAGTGCACCAGTACACATCGGTGTCGGGGTGCAGGTCGAAGACGTACTTGTGCGTGTACGTCACGTGCGTGAGGTAACCGCCCGTGGTGTGCATGATGCCCTTGGGCTTGCCCGTTGTTCCACTGGTGTAAAGAAGAAACAGCAGTTGTTCCGAATCCATTGGTTCAGCCGGGCATTTCGCATCGGCCTTCGCCATGAGGTCGTGGTACCAGTGGTCGCGACCAGCCTTCATGTCGACTGCATTTCCACCACGCTTGACGACGACCACGTGCTCGATCGACGGAGTCGATGCCAGCGCCTGGTCGGCCTGTGGCTTGAGCGCGAACACCTCACCCCTGCGCCAACCGCCGTCGGCGGTGATCAGAACTTTTGCACTCGCATCGTTGATGCGATCGGCGAGCGCCTGCG
>JBJTYJ010000088.1:0-2404 GCA_046082705.1 Actinomycetota bacterium
GGCGCTCGGCCCGTTCGACATGGTGATTGCGGCCGACTCGGGTGTCGACTCGGCATTCGCTCTCGGTCTCGTGCCCGACGTCGTCATCGGCGATCTCGACTCGGTTTCGGATGCGGGTCTGGCACGCGTGCGCGCGTCGGGCATCACCGTTCTCTCGTCCCCCACCGACAAGGACGTCACCGACACCGAACTCGCACTCACCCATCTGCTCGATGTGGGCGCCACCCACGCCACGTTGCTCAGCCCCGGAGGCGGTCGCCTCGACCACGCACACGGAGTGCTCAGTGCCCTCGCGAGTCCACTTCTCGCCACGGTATCGATCGATGCCGTCATCGACACC
This sequence comes from Actinomycetota bacterium, assembly GCA_046082705.1. Classification (GTDB taxonomy): domain Bacteria; phylum Actinomycetota; class Acidimicrobiia; order Acidimicrobiales; family Ilumatobacteraceae; genus F1-20-MAGs119. Next base: position 341 of record JBJTYJ010000088.1, read on the forward strand.
GCGCACGTGACGGTTCTCCACGGCGCGACGCGACGCCTCATACCGCAGCGTTCTCCCATCACCGCATTGCACGCAATGAACGGTGTTGCGCGCGGCATCACCACCGCGGGTTTCCGGTGGAACCTCAACGGCGAAGATCTCGCACCGTGGGTCAGCCGCGGAGTGAGCAACGAAATGGTCGATCCTGTTGCCTCCGTTGCCGTCGACGAGGGAACTCTCATCGTCATTCAACCACTTTCTTATTCACCAGTCACCGGAGACAACACATGAAGAAGATCGTCCTTGCCATTGCTGCCCTCGGAATGACCATTGCTGCGTGCGGCGGAGATGACGGCACGTCAACGCCGAAGTCGCTCACGCTGCTCGCTTACGACTCGTTCACTCCCTCCGAGGGAATCTTCGATGCGTTCACAAAGGAAACGGGAATCGCAGTCGAGGTTGTGACGGGCGGCGACGCCGGAGAACTGGTTGCCAAGGCGGTACTGACGAGCGGCGAACCCGAAGGCGATGTGTTGTGGGGCGTCGACAACACGTTGATGTCGCGGGCCCTTGCCGCAGACGTGTTCGTGCCGCACCGTTCGGCACACGTCGACGACCTCGACCCGCAGGCTCTGGCGCTCGTGACCGACGACCTTCTCACACCCGTCGACACCGGTGACGTGTGCGTGAACTACGACAAGACCTGGTTCGCAGACAAGGGCATCGAACCGCCCGCTTCGCTCGCCGATCTCGCTGCGCCGGATTACAAGGGTCTACTCGTGGTGCAGAATCCGAACACCTCGTCACCCGGTCTTGCGTTCCTGCTTGCAGCCATCGCTCAATTCGGCGAGAACGGTTGGCAGAGCTACTGGTCGTCGTTGCGCGAGAACGACGTGAAGATCGTCGATGGCTGGACCGAGGCGTACACGGTCGAGTTCTCGGGTTCGTCGGGCAAAGGAAGCCGCCCCCTCGTTGTCAGTTATGCGTCGAGCCCGCCTGCCGAAGTCGTGTACGCCGACCCGCCCGTCAGCGAACCACCGACGGCAGTCATCGAGTCGACGTGCTTCCGGCAGGTCGAGTTCGCCGGAGTTCTGCGCGGAACCGACAACGCCGATGCTGCCGGCAAGTTGGTCGATTACCTGTCGGGCCCCACTTTCCAGGCCGACCTTCCTCTGGCACTGTTCGTGAACCCCGCGAACACGACGGTCGACCTGCCGCAGGTCTTCAGCGACTTTGCAGCAACTCCCGCTTCACCACTGACGATGGACCCGATCGCGATCGAGCGGAACCGTACGACGTGGCTCGAAGCCTGGCGGGCTTCGGCGTTGTGACGACGACTCACGCGCCCTACCGGCGGGCTGCGCGGCGTTTGGTCGTCGTGCCCGGCGTGTTCGTCGCGGTGTTCACGGTGTGGCCCGCACTCGCAACGTTGCGCCGCGGGTTCGACATCACCGCGATCGTCACCGACGTCGGCCTGCGCGGCACGGTGTGGTTCACCACCTGGCAGGCGGTCGTCAGCACGGTCCTCACGTTGGTCGTCGGACTACCCGTCGCATGGATTCTGAGTCGCCACGAATTCACAGGCCGACGCTTCGTGCGTGCGCTCACCCTGGTGCCGTTCGTTCTTCCCACGCTCGTCGTCGGCCTTTCGTTTCGTACGGTGCTGCCGGCCGACCTGCGCACGGGGGTTCTTCCGCTCGTCGTCGCGCACGTCTTCCTGAACGTCGCGGTTGTCGTGCGTATCGTCGGCGCACGTTGGGAATCACAACCCCGATCGTTCGACGAAGCCGCTGCGACCCTCGGGGCCGGACCCGTTACGCGTTTTCGCACCGTCACGTGGCCAATGCTGCGCGGCAGTATCGGTGCCACCGCCGGCCTCGTGTTCATGTATTGCTTCACGACGTACGGTGCGGCACGCGTTCTCGCCGGCCCTTCGCGGCCCGTCACCGAGACCGAGATCTACCGATTCGCCGTGCTTGCCGGCGACATGCGTGCGGCCTCGGCGTTGGCCATCGCACAAGTGGTACTCGTCGGGGTCGTACTTGCAGTGACTGCGCGTGGCGCCACCCATTCCTCGGTACCGAC
>JBJTYJ010000089.1:0-3765 GCA_046082705.1 Actinomycetota bacterium
GCAAACACGAACTCTCCACCTACGAATCGATCACGCTGAAAGAGCTGGCGAACTTTCCGCTTCTCCTGCCGCCGCGCAGTACGGCGTTTCGTCGCATCGTCGACCGCGCCGCAGCAAGCCGTGGCGTCGTGCTGCAATCGCAGGCCGAAATCGACGGCGTACGCCTGCTCGCCTCGATGGCGTTCGAAGGATTTGGTGCAGCCATTGCACCCGCGAGCGCCATCCCCGGCTGGTTGAAGGGTGACTTCACGCGCGTGCACGTTCCCGAATTGCCGCGCCGGGTCGTCGGCTGGGCACAGCGCTACCGCCCGCAACCGAACCGCGCGACGCAAGCCGCACTTGAGATCGCCCACGAAGTGGTGACCCGCAGCGGCCCACGCCAACCGGGCGTGCACGTCGGCAAGGGGGCGTTCCCCTTCGCCCGCGCCTAATCTCGAGGGTCTGATGTCGATCGCCACACCGAACTCCGCCGTTCAATTGGTCAAGGCGGTCAAGGGCGCGGCCCGCGCCGAGGTTCGCTCGTTCGACTCACTCGACCCCGCGTCTCCACGGCGCGCGATGTGGATCGGAATCGAGGAGACCGTCCGTCGCGGCGCGCTGTCGGCCGACGCATCACTCGTCATCGAAACAGGCGCACGCGCCGCCCTTGAAAAGAAGATGCCACTCGTGATGGTCGTCGGCTCGTCGGGCGCCGACATCGTCGAGGGCATCGCGGCCCTTCACGGCTGGGGTTCGGCCGCACGGGCACTCGCCGCATGTTCGGGCGTGGTACCGACCATTCACATCGTGAACGGACCCGCAGTATCGGGACCCGCACTTCTCATCGGTCTTGCCGACTTCGTGATCATGACCAACGAGGCGTACGCGTTCGTTTCGGGCCCGACGATGGTCGCCGAGTTCACCGGTGAAGTCGTCAGCAACGACGAACTCGGAGGTGCCACCACGCACGGTCGCGCAAGCGGCGTGGCGTCGATCATCGTTCCCGATATCGACGCCGCTATCGCCGCGACGGAACAACTGCTGCAGTACCTCCCCGACAGCGTCGATGACTTGCCCGAAGTCGTGGAATCAGACGACCCGTGGGACCGCCCCACACCCGAGGCCGGGGACTGCATCCCCGCCTCGTCGACAGGTTCGTACGACGTTCGCAAGGTCATCTCCGCCCTCGTCGACGACGGCGAGTACCTCGAACTGCGCTCGCGCTGGGCCGCCAATGCGGTCACAGCACTTGCACGCATCGACGGCCGCGCAATCGGCATCGTCGCGAACCAGCCGGTTGTTCTTGCCGGCACCCTCGACATTCCCGCTTCGCAGAAAGCCGCCCGCTTCGTCGCGTTCTGCGATGCGTTCAACATCCCGATTCTCACCCTCGTCGACACGCCGGGCTTCTATCCTGGCAAGGACCTCGAATGGCGAGGCATGATCCGCCACGGTGCCCAATTGGTTTTTGCCTACGCACGGGCCTCGGTGCCGCGCATCTGCATCATCCTGCGCAAGTCGTACGGCGGCGCCTACATCGTCATGGACTCGAAGACGATGGGCAACGATCTCTGCCTCGCCTGGCCGTGGTCGGAACTCGCCGTGATGGGCGCCGGCCAGGCTGCTGCGATTCTCCAGCGTCGGGCCAGTCCCGAAGAGCGCGCCGTGTTCGAAGCCGACTACTCCGAACGCCTCTTGAACCCCTACATCGCAGCCGACCGGGGACTGGTCGACGGGGTCGTCGAGCCGGCCGACACGCGCCGCGAGATTGCCTCGGCACTTCGTGCCCTCGAGCACAAGCGCGAACGGCTGCAGGCCCGCAAGCACGACAACACTCCGTTGTAGCCAAAGCAACCCTCTCGCCTATCCTTGCCCGCGGGGAGGAAGCCCCCATTGGAAAGTTGAAGGGGTACACGATGGCCGACAACACCATCACGATCATTGACGACCGCACCGGCAAGAAGGTCACCGTTCCGATCACCGACGGAGTGTTCCCTTCGTCCGCACTCCGCGAACTCGACCCCGACCTGCGCATGTACGACCCGGCGTACCTCAGCACCGCGGCTTGCGGCTCGGCCATCACCTACCTCGATGGTGACGCCGGCATCCTGCGCTACCGCGGCTATCCGATCGAGCAGCTTGCCGAGAAGAGCACGTTCCTCGAAGTCGCTTATCTCCTTTTGAACGGTGAACTGCCGACCGCCGAGCAGTTGTCGAAGTGGACCTACGACGTCACGCACCACACGATGATCCACGAGAACATGCGCAAGCGGTTCGTCGATGGTTTCCACTACGACGCCCACCCAATGGGTATGTTCATCTCGTCGGTCGCCGCTCTCGGCACCTTCTACGACGACGCCAAGGACATCTTCAACAAGCAGGCGCTCGACCGCCAGACCCTGCGCCTCATCGCCAAGGTGCCAACGCTCGCAGCGATGGCTTACCGCTTCAGCAAGGGTCTGCCGTTCGTCCAGCCCGAGAACTCGCTCAGCTACTCGGCGAACTTCCTCAATATGATGTTCAAGATCGGCAACGACGACACCATTGATCCGGTGCTCGCCCGCGCGATGGACATCCTGTTCATCCTCCACGCCGACCACGAGCAGAACTGCGGCACCACCGCAATGCGCGTCATCGCATCGTCGAATGCCGATCCGTATTCGGCCGCGGCCGGTGCGTCGGCCGCCCTCTACGGTCCGCTGCACGGTGGCGCCAACGAGGCTGTCGTGCGCATGCTCGAGGAAATTGGCTCGCTCGAGAACGTTTCCGCCTTCATCCAGTCGGTGAAAGAGGGCAAGGGTCGCCTCATGGGCTTCGGCCACCGCGTCTACAAGAACTACGACCCGCGCGCGACGATCATCAAGAAGACCGCGTACGACGTGTTCACCGTGACCGGCAAGAACCCGTTGCTCGACATCGCACTGAAGTTGGAAGAAGCTGCGTTGAAAGACGACTACTTCGTGCAGCGCAAGCTGTACCCGAACGTCGACTTTTACTCGGGCCTCATCTACCAGGCGCTCGGATTCCCCGTCGACATGTTCACCGTGCTCTTCGCGATTCCGCGTTCGGCAGGCTGGCTCGCCCACTTCGCCGAACTGCTCGGCGACAAAGAGCAAAAGATCAGCCGTCCGCGCCAGTGGTACAAGGGTCCCGATTCACGCGACTACGTGCCGATCGCGGCCCGCTAGCCAACACCCATGTCCCGCACCGCAATCGTCACCGGCGCGGCTTCGGGTCTGGGAAAAGCACTCGTCGCCCTCCTCGTCGAACGTGGTGACATCGTCTTCGGATTCGACCTCGCCGGCGACACCCGCAAGGCGGAAGTCGAATCCACAGGCGCAACGTTCGTTGCCTGCGACGTCACCAGCCTCGATGCATGGAACACTGCGGCGGCATTCGTCACCGCGCGGGCGGGCGAGGTCGACCTCGTCTTCCTGAACGCGGGCGTGATGACTCGCAGTCCGTCACAACCCATCGACGACGATCCGGTCGCCCTTGCGGCCGGTGACGGCTACCGCAAGGTTTTTGCCGTCAACGTCGACGGCGTCATCTTCGGCACCACCGCTCTTGCACCGCATCTCGCATCGAACGGTTCGATCACGGTCACTGCGTCAACCGCTGCACTCGGTGCCCTCCCGTTCGACCCCTACTACGCCGCGACGAAGCACGCAGTTGCGGGTTACGTGAAGAGCCTCGGCTCGGTGTTCGCCTCGCGCGGCCAGCGCATCAACGCGTTGTGCCCGGGCGGCATCGACACCAACATTGTCCCGGGCCCCCTTCGCTCGA
>JBJTYJ010000090.1:0-4387 GCA_046082705.1 Actinomycetota bacterium
TAACAAACTTCTTTGCCGTCCTGATTGAAGCCCTTGGTTTCCACCGTGACGATGCCGCGATCGGGCTTCGACTTCGACTCACTGACGTCGAGGACGCGCGTCTCGGCGTGGATCGTGTCACCATGGAACGTCGGAAACTTGTGCTGCAGCGTTTCGACTTCGAGGTTGGCAATCGCCGCACCGCTGACGTCGGGAACGCTCATGCCGAGAACCAGCGAGTAGACGAGGTTGCCGACCACGACGTTGCGACCCTGCACGCTTTCCGATGCGAACCAGTCGTTCGTGTGCAAAGGGTGGTGGTTCATCGTGATCATGCAGAAAAGATGATCGTCGTACTCGGTGATCGTCTTGCCCGGCCAGTGGCGGTAGACATCGCCAATCGTGAAGTCCTCGAGATAGCGCCCAAATGACCGGTCATGCACTGTCATGACCGCGAACGCTAACCCACGGGTCCGGTGTCGTCATCATTGACGGGCGGCAATGGATACTGACCAGTTCGGTCACGCGGGGCACGCTTTTCGAAGAATGCGATCTTGCTTTCACTCGTCGTCACCGCTTCTTCCGCAACGACACGCAGCGGCTTCAGACGGTCCTTGCGGTCGAGAGACCACGGACCAACGCGCAGGCTGAGGTAACAGCCCGCACCGACGACGATCGGCAACCAGAATTGCGCGAGCCGATAAGTCAAGATGCCCACCGTTGCCACGGATCGGGAAAGCCCGAAACCGACGAGCGTCGGGATGTAGATGCCCTCGATCAGACCGAGGCCGCCCGGGGTGATCGGAACGACCGCCATCACGTTGGCCAAACCGAAGGCAACGATGAGTCCATCGATTGCGATGTCACCACCGAACGCCCGAAGGAACACGTACACCGCAACCATGTCGAGGAGCCAGTTCGCCGACGCCCACAGCGCCACCCTGCCAAGCAACTGTCGGTCGGCAATCAGACCCTCGAGACGGTTGCCGAGATGGCGGATCACTTCACTTGCGCGGTCGGCGTCGAGTCGCACATGACGGGCCAACCAACGTACGGCTCGCTCGGCGCGACCCTGGCCCTCGACCAGGCCGAAGAGCAAGGCTGAGGCGATCAGCATGAGAATGATACCGACGATCGCAGCGAAGCCGTAGATCGCATTGACTCCTCGGAACGGAATGGAGATGATGAGGCCAAACCAGAGGATGAGGTTCAGCACGACGGCCGAGCCGATGCCCGCGGTGGCAAGGGCAAACCCCGCATCGGGACCGTGCACACCCGACAAGGTGAGGAGCCGGTAGCCGAGTGCTGATGAGGCGGCGCTGCCGGCGGGCATGATGCTGCCGAGTGCTTTGGTGCTGAGTTGAATTCTAAACAGCCGGAGTGACGAGACTCGATCACCCTCGGGCCCGAGAGCCACACGCGTCAGCATTGAGTAACAGAAGAGCGCGGCTATCTCGAGACCGACGCCAAACAGCAACATCGACCGGTCGACGTCGAGCAAGTCGTCGAGTGCGCGCCGGAAACCCGGAATCAACGGCAGGACGAAGAAGTAGATGATGACTGCCGTGCCGACGGTCTGAAGGGTTCTGATCCACACCTTGCGCCGGCTCGACGCCGCGTCGCCGGTTTCGACCCCGTCCGCCATGGCCCCCACCGTAGGCGATTCAACCCTTTTGGCGGCGCAGTTCGTCCACCAACGCAACGAGATCATCGACGACGTTCGTCCTGATTTCCGCGGGCGTCTTGCCGAGGCGCACCACGACAAGGTCGTCTTCCGGGACCACGATCGTGTATTGGCCTTCATAACCCGTCGCAATGAGCGCGCCGGGTAACTGTGGCCACGTCCACCAGTGGTGTGTGTATCCGTTGCCGGTTTCGGGGTCGGTCGCGATCGGCGTGCGTGCCGCCTCGGCCCAACCATCGGGAAGAATTTTTTCACCCGCCGACGATCGGCCGTTCACATACAAACGACCGAACCGCGCGAAGTCCGCAGCGGTTGCATAAACGTAAGACGATCCGACGAAGTTGCCGGCAGCATCGAACTTCGCGATTGCCGACTCCATGCCGAGTGGCTCGAACAATCTTTTCGTGATGAAGGCTTCCATTCGCGAACGACGCTCCACCGGGCCATCGCCACCAATGACGTCGCCGAGTATGCGACAGACGATGTTGGTCGTACCCGATGAATAGACCCAATGAGTACCGGGCTCGTGCGTCAACGGGAGTGCCGCGGCATACGCAGCGTGGTCGTCTTTTCCCGCACCGAACAACATGTCGATCACGTGCGACTTCTCACCGTCGACGTAGTCCTCGACCCAGTCGAGACCCGGTCGCATTTCCAGCAGGTGTCGCAGGGTGATGCGGCTGCGGTCGTCGCCCACCCACTCGGGCACGGCGGCCGGCGCATCGACGTCTAGGCGACCATCCGCCACGAGGAAACCGACGAGTGCGTGCGTCATGCTCTTGGCCATCGACCACGAGATGTGTGTCACACCCGGCCCGCACGGAGTCGCATGGCCCGAGCCGTGGAAGGCGAAGACTTCCCTACCGTTGTGCCACGCAGCGACCGCATGCGTCTCTCCGTGGGTCGCGATTGGCGGCATGCCGCGGCGATAGGAATCGATGATCTGGCTGATTTTCTGATCGTACCGATGGGCATCGCTGCGGTTGTCACGACTAGCGTTTTGCGCCATGGCCAGCACCGCATCCCTCCCGACGCCCGACCTGCAGACCGCCGCGACAATCATCGAAACCGCGCGTGCGATGGTTGGCAAAGCAGTCCGCAAACTCGCAGCCAGTGGCGGACCCGACGTTGAACAGGTTCTTGCCTACGACATTGCGCATGCAGCGGCTGCGGTCGAGACCGCGCGCTCAATGCTCGACTATGGCGCGAAGGGCGACACCGAAGCGCGCCTCACTTGCGCCTTCACCGCCGACATGGTGCACGACCTCGTCACGCGTCTCATCGGCCGCGAGCAGTTGTGGGGAGTCAGCGCAGCCGACCTGTCTTTCGGCAACGAGTTCGTCTCGGCTTTCCGCTCGCCCGAATTCCTCGCTTCGCTCGCCGACCAGCAGGGCCCACGTCATCTCGACGCCGACTTCGAAATGGTGCAGGACACCTTCCGTTCGTACGCAAACAAGGAAGTCGCGCCGCGCGCCGAACACGTGCACCGCCACAATGCCGACGTACCCGAAGAGATCATCGCCGGTCTCGCCGAGATGGGTGCCTTCGGACTTTCGATTCCTGCCGAGTACGGCGGATACAGCGAGGGTGGCGACGGCGAGTACATGGGCAACGTCATCGCGACCGAAGAACTGTCACGCGGTTCACTCGGCATCGGCGGATCGCTGATCACGCGTCCGGAAATTCTCGCCCGCGCTCTCATGAAGGGCGGCACCGAAGAGCAGAAGCACGAATGGTTGCCGAAGCTCTCAACGGCCGAGGTTCTTGCCGCGGTTGCGGTGACCGAACCCGACTACGGCAGCGACGTTGCCAACATCAAGGTCACGGCAACTCCCTCCAACCTTGCCGATGGACGCAAGGGCTGGCGCATCAACGGCGTGAAGACATGGTGCACGTTCGGCGCACGAGCCGACGTGTTGATGCTCCTCGCCCGCACCAATCCCGACCGCAGCCTCGGCCACAAGGGCCTCAGCCTCTTCATCGTTCCGAAGCCCCACGGCGACGCGCACGGCTTCATGTTCAATCAGGCCGAGGGCGGAAAGATGGAGGGTCGTCCGATCGACACCATCGGTTACCGCGGCATGCACTCGTATGAAATCGCGCTCGAAGACTGGTGGGTGCCGGCGGAGAATCTGATCGGCCTCGAATCAGGTCTCGGCAAGGGCTTCTACTACCAGATGGCCGGCTTCGAAAACGGTCGCTTGCAAACCGCCGCGCGCGCCGTTGGTCTCATGCAGGCCGCCTACGAAGCCGCACTCGACTACGCCAACAACCGTTCGGTGTTCGGCAAGAACGTGTACGACTACCAACTCACCAAGGCCAAGCTCGGCCGCATGGCCACGATCATCCAGGCCAGCCGTCAGTTCTCGTACGGCGTTGCCAAGTTGATGGCGAAGGGCGAAGGTGCGATGGAAGCCAGCATGGTGAAGGCCTACGTGTGCAAGGCCGCCGAGTGGGTGGCCCGCGAGGCGATGCAGATCCACGGCGGCTTCGGCTACGCCGAGGAGTACCCCGTCAGCCGCCTCTACGTCGACGCCCGCGTGCTCAGCATCTTCGAAGGCGCCGACGAGACGCTGTGCCTGAAGGTGATCGCCCGTCGCCTCTGCGACACCGCCACCGCCTGAGTTCGCTCTCGACCAACGAGCGGCTGTCGACTTCGGGCCGCTGCGGGGCCGCAACTCGACACGCGCCCCGGCCTTTGCCGGAGATGACAGGCCTCAGAAG
>JBJTYJ010000091.1:0-2254 GCA_046082705.1 Actinomycetota bacterium
GGCTCGGCTCCTCGTGGGGTGTGCTCTTTTCGCACCCGAAGGACTTCACCCCGGTGTGCACCACCGAACTTGGCTACGTCGCGAGGATCAAGCCCGAGTTCGACAAGCGCAACGTGAAGGTGATCGGCCTGTCGGTCGAACCGGTCGACTCGCACGTGAAGTGGGAAGGCGACATCGGCGAAACGCAGGGCACGCCGGTCAACTTCCCGATGATCGGTGACCCCGACAAGAAGGTCAGCGATCTCTACGACATGATCCACCCGAACGCAAGCGACACGTTCACCGTGCGCTCGGTGTTCGTCATTGGTCCGGACAAGAAGGTCAAGTTGACGATCACCTACCCCGCTTCGACGGGCCGCAACTTCGACGAAGTGTTGCGCGTCATCGACTCGCTGCAGTTGACCGCCAACTACAAGGTCGCAACGCCGGCCAACTGGAAGGACGGCGACGACGTCATCATCGGCGCGGCCGTCAGCGACGAAGAGGCAAAAACGCTGTTCCCCGGTGGCTGGAAGGCAGTGAAGCCCTACCTGCGCGTGTTGCCCCAGCCAAACAAGAAATAGTCGAACAAGAAGTAACCGTCACGGGCCGAAGAGGCCGTGATTCGTTTCGACCCACGCACGCACCACGGGAGCAAGCAGCCCGAGGTTGCCGAGTGGGTCGTTGCGTATCTGGGTTGCGCTGATCGGAACGTTCACACGCGACTCGTCGACGACAACGGCCTGTGCACCGAGACGTCGTGCGAGTTCGCTGACGTACGAGTCCGACGAGAACACCGCGTGCGGGCCCGATTCATGGGGCCAGTGCGCGCGGAACAATGCGATCCACTTCGCCCACAGTTCTTCGTCGTTCCAGTCGGTGTCGAGGTTGTGTGCAACCTGCGCGACGGTGACGTTGGGGTGCAGATCGGCGAGCCATCGTGATCGCAGGTCGCCCGGCACGGTCTCCCCGTCACGGGTGTTCACGAACACGACAAGGCGGCGGCAACGGCCGGCGGCTTCGTTGATGAACCACGAATGCCCCAGATGCGGCGGGTGAAAACGGCCCACAATCAGGCCCGTGTCGAAGATGTCGGTCTCGCGTGTCATTCCCCCGTCCTTTCATTTGGCACGATAGAGGGCATGGACGTTTTAGAAGCAATGGGAACAGCGCGCGCAATGCGCTTCTTCAAGCCCGACCCGGTTCCCCAAGAACTGCTCGACAAGGTGCTGTGGGCCGCAACACGCGCCAGCAGCCCCAACAACACGCAGTGCTGGGACTTCGTCGTCGTCACCGATGCGGCAGTGCGCAATCAGCTCGGTGAGTTGTTCAAACCGTTCGCCGATCGTGTGGCAGCGATGCCTGTTCCCGAAAGCGCCGTTGATCGCCGCACGCTGGTCGGTGCGAAGAACCTCGGTGCGAACATGGGGAACTTCCCGTGCATCATCTTCGTGTGCGGCCACAACGTGTATCCGCCCGGCGCACCGCGTGAGACGTTCATGTATTCGGCCGTTTATGCCGCAAGCCAGAACCTCGTCGTTGCCGCCCGTGCGGTGGGGCTTGGTGCGGCGTTCACCACGTTGCACGGCATGGTCGAGTCCGACATTCGTCGCATCCTGCGGATTCCCGACGAGGTGTTTATCGGAACCACCATTCCTCTCGGATTCCCCGACGGCCCGACCGGACCCGTGTCACGCAAAGACGTATCCGAAGTCGTCCACTACGACGGCTGGTAGCTGCTTCAGCGCGGCTGGCTGCCGGGGGCGGCCAGCACGGTGGTTTCCATCTCCTCGGGTTCGCAGCCCGAGATGATCAGCATCTTGCTGAAGCCGTGGAAGAGCGCGAGGCCGATACCCAGCTCGGCAAGTTCGGCGGGTCCGAATTCCTTTTCGATTCGGGTCTGTATTTCGGCGTCCGGGGGACCGTGCGCGGCGAGGAACGCATCGGCAAACGTGATGGCCAGCTTCTGGCGCTCAGCGAGACGCGACGATTCATAGTCGGCGTCGATGAGGTCGACTTCGTCTTCCGTCAGATTCCTTTGCTCCACGACCGTGAAGCGGACGTTGCGTCAATACCCGCAGTCGGTGATACGTGCGTTGCGCATGCGCGAAGTTTCCTTCGACGCGTGGTCGAGAACACCGCGGTTCCAGAACTCGCCGTACAGTTCGAAGAACGCCGCGGCGAGACCGGGCTGGTGGGCGAGGATCGAACCAAAGACCGAGCGGGCATTCGGGTCGACCGGCACGAGACGTGGCGTCGTCGACATCAGCCCACC
>JBJTYJ010000092.1:0-3387 GCA_046082705.1 Actinomycetota bacterium
GTTTGATTCCCCGTCGAGCCGACGGCAAGAACGGCGATCTGCGGGCCGACTGCCGTACGAAATTGTTCGAGCTTCGCGTTCAGGCTGCTTTCGACGGAGTCGTCGATGACACCCGCATCGTCGACGACCGGGGCGGTGAATTTCGGGAGCCCGTCGCTTTGCCCGCAAGCGGCAGCAACGAACCCGAGGCCAGCAACGAGCGCTACCGTTCCGAGCGCGCTGCGCTTCACGAGCCCTGTGGCGTCAGGTCAACGGTGGGCACGGTGTCGGCACCATCGACCGCACTGAAGAGCGCGCGCTTCTCGAAACCGAACATGCCAGCGACGATCGAGCGCGGGAAGGCCCGCACGGCACGGTTGAACGACGTCGTGGCTTCGTTGTAGTCGCGCCGAGCCTGGGCGACGCGATTCTCGGTGCCTTCGAGTTGCACCTGCAGGTCACGGACGTTCTGCAGGCTCGTCAATTCCGGATAGTTCTCGACGATGACGAGCAGGCGACTGAGTGCAGATTCCAATTGACCGGCGGCAGCGATGCGATCATCACCGGACGAGGCACCCGCATACTTCGAACGTGCCTCGGCGAGCTGGGTGAAGATGTCCTTCTCCTGTGCCATCGCACCCTTGACTGCGGAGACAAGGTTCGGGATGAGGTCGAATCGACGCTGCAGTTGCACCTCGAGGTCGGCCGACGTTTGGTCGACCCTGGTTTCCTTGTTCACCAAGCCGTTGTAAGAGGTGATGAACATCAACAAGATCACGACGACGGCCGCGACCGCACCAATGATTTGCTTCTGCTTTTTTGTCATGGCTCCAGTCTCGCAGGATTGGGGCACGCTCGCTCTCCCGTGGGCGGCCGTTGTTACAGTTCTTCCGATGCTCAGTACAACTTTCGCAGCGGTTCTTCCTGACCGCCTTCCGTGGTATTTCGCAGGTCCCGCGCTCGGTTTGCTGGTGGTCGGATTCTTCATGGTCGCCAACCAGCCGCTCGGCGCCACCGGTGCATACGTCGAGACGTACAAAACAGTGACCCGCAAGCCGGAGGCGGTGACGTGGCGCATGTTCTACTTCCTCGGCATTCCCATCGGTGGCCTGGTGGGCGTGCTTCTGAAAGAAGACGGCATCGTCCGGCGCTCCGGCTACGACGCCCTACGCAACGAAATGTCGCTCGGCACCACGGCTCTTGTCGTTCTCGCTGGTGCGGTCGTCATGGGCTACGGCGCGCGAATGGCCGGAGGCTGCACATCGGGTCACGGAATTTGCGGTACCGCGCAACGCTCACCCGCAAGTTGGGTGGCGACATGCACCTTCATGGGGGCCGCGGTCGTCACGACGCTTGTCATCCGCGTCATTTCGGGAGGTGCGATATGAAGTCGTCAACTGCCCACAAGGTGCTCGGACTGCTGTTCGGGGCCGGATTCGGCTTCGTCCTCGCCGCCGCCAACCTCCACGAGTACGACACCATCCACAAGATGTTGCGTCTCGAAGAGATCGACGTTTTCCTTCTCATGGGTGGGGCCATCGGCACGTCGTTTCCGTTGCTCTGGTGGCTGGAACGCCGGCGCGCCAACACCGCTCTCGGAGGTCCGCTGCGCCTGTCGCAGTCCAAGCCGCGTCGCGAGCACGTGGTCGGTGGTGCGTTGTTCGGCATCGGTTGGGCGGTGTCAGGCACTTGCCCCGCCCCGGCCCTCGTGATGCTGGTGTCCGGTGCCGGACTTGCCGTCGTCACGGTGATCGGACTCTTCATTGGTTTGAACCTGCGCGATGCCCAAGTACGCCGCAACGATGGCTCAGCCACCGCCGCCGACGGCGAACACCGCGAGGTCGTTGCCAGCCGCTGACGTGCTACCTACCGGCGTCGGCCTCGGCACACTTCGATGTCTGTGTTGCAAGCGGATGCCCAAACGCGCCCATTGCCTGGGTGCAGAATCCATTTCGCTTGTACTGCGGCGCGGTATTGGCGATGGTTGAGATCAACGCCTTGAATTGAGAGACACTCTTGCGTCCGCCGATACCCGTCGAACTGCAGATCGTCGCTCCGACATACATCGTCGGATCGTTCGAGTGGTATTGCGGCAACGAAGGTTGCGTCTTACCTGAAGCTGATGGTGCCGAAGGGCGCAAAAGTTGGGCTCAGCGTCGCTGCGGCATCGAAAACAGTCTGTGCCGTGAAGGCGGGCAAATTGGTTTCTCTCAAGGCCGGAGACTGTCGCGTCACGGCAACCGTGACACCGAAGACCGGCAAGTCGAAGCGGGCCTCGGCGACATTCAAGACAGCCTGAGGGTCAGGCCTTGGCGTTGACTTGAGCGCAGAGGTTCCCGGCATCCGTGAACGAGACACCCGTGTCCATGAAGCCGAACATCCACCGACAAAAGTTGTCGCGAACGTAAATACTTGAGATACCGGCGAGGACGGTCGTGAGTTCGCTCTTGGACTTGCGCGTCTTGACCGCATCGCACACGGACGTCGGCACGGGGCCGAAGTTGTTGGCACAGTTCGTCGATGACGTGATCTCGTCATTCGTGCGAACCGGAACGTAGAAATTGTCCGCCGACACTGTCGTGGTGGTCATTGTTGGTGTGCCGCCGTTCGTCCCCGAAGCGACCGTCGTAGCAGTCGTTCCCCCACCATGCGTCGCCGCGAGGGTGGTCGTTGTCGCCGCTGCGGTCGACCCGCCCGTGGGCTTTGTTGGCTTTGTTGCAGTCTTTGGCTTCGCTGTGGTCTGTGTCGTTGACTCGTCGTCGGTGAAGTCATCGGAGAAGTCATCGCCGCCGGCCGGAATGTAGTCGACCTTCAAAGTCGGGCTGATGTACGCCTTCTGCTTTCCCTTGATCGCAGGTGCAGTGACTCGAAATGAGAACGTGCCATCGCGATACAGGCCCTCGTCATCCAATTCATCGATCTTGAACGACGCCTTACCGGTGGAGACTTTTGCCGTCTTCACCGTCGCCCACTTCTTTGCGCCGGGGGTTGCTTCTTGAAAGGTGAAGCTTCTCGTTGGGGACTTTGGTGTCACCGTCAGCTGCAGGGTGCAGTCGGCATCGTCTTCACCCTCGTCCATCACCCTGTCGTCGCAGTCACCCGAGAGCGAGACTGTGATCTTCTGCGGCGCAGCCGACCCACTCACACCCGATCCAACGACGAACGGTGCGGTGGCCGCCACCGCAAGAACCACGAAAACCCGCCTGACCATCAGTGTTCCTCTCACAAAGTTGCTCGACAGTTACCTCATCTAACGTACACGGTAGCAAACTACGCCGTACAGGGAAATCGCGAGGTCAGGACCATGCGTGGGGCGTGTCGACCGAGTTCGGGTCAGTTGGGGTTGGCGACGAGACGGCCCGTGATGCGGTGGTGTTGCAGGTCGTCGAGGCCCTTGGCGATGTCGAG